>NZ_PNDT01000088.1:0-67935 GCF_005886375.1 Pseudoalteromonas sp. S1727 | reverse complement strand
ATTTTTTCTTTTATTTTTATTCTTTGATTTATTTTTTTTTTTTTTTTATATTTTAAAGTTTATAGCTGATAGCTGATAGCTGATAGCTGATAGCTTACCCATCGTAACGTTATGATATAACAAATTAAATTCAATCAAACCTTTCATTTTTATGTAATCTAAAGTCACTTTTTCAGTCACAAATTCTGCCTAGTATGATTGCTCTGATTATTACTAACTTTCTTGTTCATAACGTACTAACGGAATTTAAAAATGAAAATTAATAAAATTGCGACTGCAATTGGATTTACACTGGCATTGTCTGCGACGGCAAATGCCGGTGTATTACCAGATAATCAAACAAAAAATGATTGGTATAGCGCTGCACAAAGCAAAATAACGGCTAAGCAGGCAATGGCTACTACCGCACCCGCTACAAAAGCAAAAAACGTAATTCTATTCGTGGGCGATGGTATGGGTGTATCAACGCTCACCGCGGCGCGTATTCTTGCGGGTCAACAACAAGGCGCTTTAGGTGAAGAAGGCTTTTTGAGTTTTGAAGAGTTTCCATATTCTGCGCAAGTAAAAACCTATAACGTAGATGCGCAAACGCCAGATTCAGCAGGCACCATGACGGCTATTATTTCTGGTGTTAAAACGGATGTGGGTGTTATTGGTGTAAACGAAAATATAGAGCGCGGTAACTGTGCAACGGTAGCAGGTAATGAATTAATTACGGCTACTGAACTTGCTGAAATAAAAGGCTTAGCTACTGGAATCGTTTCTACTGCACGTATCACCCATGCGACACCGGCTGCAACCTATGCAAAGTCAGCCGATCGTAACTGGGAAGATATCTCAGATATGCCAGCAGATGCGGTTGCTGCAGGGTGTGAAGATATCGCCTCACAGTTAGTTAATTTTGAGAAGAATTTAGAAGCGCGTTTTGTTGGTGTTGATGTTGATGGTCTTGAAGTTGTAATGGGTGGTGGTCGTCGTCATTTCTTACCAAAAGATGCGGCGTTTAATTCTGTCGATGCGATGAGTGAGGTCGAAGGTGACCGCACTGATGAGCGTGACTTAACGGCGCAGTGGCAACAGCAATATCCTGAAGGTAAATATGTGGTTGATCAGGCTGGTTTTGACAGCTTAAGCACAGATACAACGCGTGCGTTGGCATTATTTAATGAATCTCACATGCAATATGAAGCAGACCGCAGCAATGATATTGCTGGCGAGCCTTCACTGACCGAGATGACGACTAAAGCCATAGATATCCTGAAAAATAATGAAAAAGGCTTCTTCTTAACGGTTGAATCAGGTCGTATCGATCACGCTCACCATGCGGGCAATGCTTATAACGCATTAAATGACACTATTGAGTTGGCCAATGCGGTTAAAGCTGCTGTAGAAAATACCGATCCAAGTGAAACACTTATCTTAGTGACTGCGGATCATAGTCATGTATTCACTATTGCCGGTTATCCAAAGCGTGGTAATCCAATTCTAGGGCAAGTAGTTGCTGTTGGTAGCGACACGGCAACGCTTGCAGCTGATGGCATGCCATATACCACAGTTGGTTACGCAAATGGTTTAGGCTTTAGAGATTTAGGTGATGAAACTGATGCCGATGCGTCGTATTCAGAAGCGGCCGTTGCAGGGCGTGTAGATTTGAGTGGTGTAGATACTTTAGCTGCTGGTTTTCATCAAGAGGCCACAGTGCCAATGGGCTCAGAAACCCATGCTGGTGAAGATATTTCATTACACGCAATGGGACCAGGCGCGCAGTTAGCACAAGGTGTGGTGGAGCAAAATGTAATTTTCCACATAATCAATCAAGCGCTCGAACTAATAGAAGAATAATGGTGATGACAATGAAAAAATTAAATTTAATATCTCTTGCCGTGGTTGTTGCATTAGCAGGTTGTTCTGATGACGATGATAAAATTGATTCACTGACTGTGGAAAACGCAATTACTGTGGGCTCTGAGCAATGTATCAATGGTGGCATTGAAACCTTAACGGGTGAAGACACCAATCAAAATGGTGAACTTGATGCGGATGAAGTCACTGCGACATCTGTTGTATGTAATGACCCTGCAACGTCATTAAATGCACAGCAGCTAGCGCCGCTTACAACAAATACTTGGTTTAAAGAAGCCAAAACTAAACTCGCTACTAGCCAAGATAATATAGCTAATATTATTACAGAATCAGGTAAAGCGAAGAATGTGATTCTGTTTGTTGGTGATGGCATGGGTATTTCGACAGTCACCGCAGCGCGTATTTTAGCGGGTCAGTTACAAGGAAAAATGGGTGAAGAACACCAGCTAAGTTTTGAAACACTCCCATTTTCAGGTTTTGCTAAAACTTACAATGTAGACGCACAAACACCTGACTCTGCGGGTACTATGACAGCAATGGTTTCGGGTGTAAAAACAGATGTCGGTGTTGTTGGTATTGATGAAGCAGTGGTTAACGGCAATTGTTTGTCAGGTAAAGGTCATGAACTTATTACTTCATTAGAGCTGGCTGAAATTGCGGGTAAATCAACCGGTATTATTTCAACTGCGCGTATTACTCATGCCACACCAGCTGCAGCTTATGCTAAAGCGGCTAACCGTAATTGGGAAGATATCTCCGATATGCCTGAGTCTGAGGCTGCAAATTGTGAAGATATCGCTTCGCAACTGGTTAATTTTGAAAAGAATTTGGAAACACGTTTTGCTGGTGTCGACGTTGATGGTATCGAAGTGGTAATGGGCGGCGGTCGTCGTCACTTCTTACCTAAAGATGCGTCATTTAATTCAGCCGATGCAGTAAGCTCAGTAGAAGGTGATCGTACTGATGGGCGAGATTTAACGGCAGAGTGGCAGGCTAAATATCCAAATGGTCAATACGTAATGGACCAAGCGAGCTTTGACGCGATTGATGTGGTAAATACTAAGCAAGTGTTTGGTTTATTTAATGAATCCCACATGCAATATGAAGCAGACCGCAGTAACGATATTGCCGGAGAGCCTTCTTTATCAGAAATGACAGCAAAAGCATTAGACGTATTAGATAATAACGACAAAGGCTTTTTCTTAACTGTAGAAGCAGGGCGAATTGACCATGCTCACCATGCGGGTAATGCTTACAATGCGTTAAACGATACAATTGAGTTGTCAAAAGCGGTGCAAGTTGCACTTGATAAAACCAGTATTGAAGATACATTAATTATTGTTACAGCTGATCACAGCCATGTATTTACCATTGCAGGTTACCCTAAACGTGGTAATCCAATTTTAGGTAAAGTAGTTGCTGTGGGTGAAACTGAGCCAAGCCTTGCGGCAGACAACATGCCGTACACCACAGTTGGTTATACCAATGGGGGTGGATTTAGAGATTTAGGTGAGGAAACCGATGCAGATGCAGGCTATAACTTTGCTCCTGTTACGGGTCGTGTTGATTTAACTGATATTAATACACAAAGCCCAGGCTTCCACCAAGAAGCGTTAGTCCCGCTTTCATCTGAAACCCATGCAGGTGAAGATGTAGGGGTTTATGCTCGCGGCCCAGGTGCCCACCTTGTTACTGGTACTAATGAACAAAGCTTTATTTTTCATGTTATGGATTACGCTGCTGATTTAGTGCAACAAGCTGATGACAAAGTGGCTAATTAAATGACAGCGGCTAACTAAGAGCACAACACTGTTAGATTATAAGAGCAACTCGTAGATGAGTTGCTCTTTGTCATTAATTTGCCAAATAAACACTTTACAGTGCTCCTCAGTATTAGATAAAAAAGAGAAATCAGTGAAAAAACTCATCGCATCGTTAGCATTCATAACTCCATTGGCCAGTGCCGCACAATGCGACCTTGATAGCCAATATGTACAAGCACACTATCAGGTTAGCAATCAGCAGACGACAACCAATGCGCTTACAAAGGATCAACAATTTACATTGTGGCGAACGCCGCATCAAGTTGCCGAGCAAGGCCATGAATTAGTTGAAGTATGGCAGCAGTTACGTAATCAACAGATCAGGCCTATTCGATATTTCCAAGCACAACAGCGTGGTATTGAATATCAGCCAACAGAGGTGCACGGCCAGCAAGATTGGAGTACTAAGTATCAATTAGTGAGTGATAACTTTATTGCCAAAATGACGCTAACCAATGAGCAAGGTGAAGGGTGTGAGCGTCTGCAAAATTATCAGTTAGTACAAGGTGATACTAAGATTGAACTGGCATGGTTGGTAAATAAAAAGCTGATAAGTTCAATGCGTATTAGCAAGCCACAGTTAACGCAAACATTAAGCTTAGTGTCGGTACGTTTTGATAAAGCTGACGTGTTACAACAGTTTGCCAATTGGGATAGTTACCAAACGACTGATTACGCCGATATTGGTGATAATGAGAGCGACCCATTCTTAGCTAAAATGATTAACCTAGGTTTTATTGAGCATGGTGCGTCAGGTTTTTATGATGCTAACGGTAAAGCACTGAGTGGTGGGCATAGTCATTAAAAAGAGCGCCGAAGCGCTCTTACTAATCAATAACTCATTTACAGTTAGAAACCAAAGCTCCAATTTACACTGGCCACTCGGCCAGTACCCGCAAAGTAACGGGTCGCAGCAGGGTTAGTTTGGCCGTAATAAGTGATATAAAACTCATCGGTTAAATTATCAATACCTAAGCTAAATGCGCCGTATTGCTGAGTTTGATAGTTCACTGATAAATCAACAGTGGTATAACCTTCAAACTCACCACCGGTGTTATAATCACGGTCAAATAATTTGTTAGCTTGTAGACGACTGTTGATACTATTTGTCCACTGTTGCTGCCAAAATACATTCAGACGCGTTGGTGAAATATTACTGCCGCCTAAGTCACTTTCTACAACATTGTCACCATCACCATCATATTGCCCTTCGGTATCTGCATAATTAGCACCAAAGGTCGTATCGTCATTGAAGAAGTATTGTAAGTTTGCTTCTATACCCGATATTTCGGTACGTTCACGTTGTACACTGTAAATACCATCGGCATCTGCTTGTAAACGAGAGCCTAAATCAGAGTCTGATTCAAAATAGCTGGCTTTAAAGCTAAACAAGTCATTGTTATATTCAAGGCCTACTTCACGATTGTCAGAGATCACCGGTTCTAAGTTTAAAAAGCTTTCAACAGATAGCCCAGGCTGATTAATACCACGTAGTACTCGACCCACATCAGCCATACTAAAGCCTTCGCTGTAGCTGGCGTAAAAGCGTAGATCATCCGTCATTTGATATACGACACCCACATTACCGAGTAATTCGTTAAAGCTTGGCTCGCCACCTTCAACAAAGGTACTGCCGTAAGAGGCAAGGGTAGTGAAATCATCAACTTTTAGCTTACCGTATTCGTAGCGAGCGCCCACGTTGAAGGTCCAATCTTCAAGGCCATCAAAACGTAATTGTGCAAAAGGAGCAGCATTATTAAATTTTGTTTCTGGAACCCAGTTACGGCCGGTTTGTGCAAGCTCTTGGTAGGTCTCATCGCTTAATAAGTCAAGTCCGGTGACTAAATCAAAGTCGCTGCCAGCAAGGTTATTTTTGGCATAAGTTAGGCGGCTACCGAACTTTTGTGACTTGTTTTGAGATTGATCAAAAATGTCATCACCATAGTTGGGATCTTGAAACGTTGCAAAGTTGCCACCGCCATACATAGCAGCAAAGTCTTGCATAAAGAGTTGAAGCGACAAACTGCCGCCAGCGAGGTTGTTGTGCACATAATCAACCGTGGCTGTCGTAACTCTGTTACGAGGGGTTGCACCTTCAACATCACCTTTTTCTGCGCCCGTTGGGATCCCAGTTGTTACATCACCATCGGTTGCAATATAGTCGCCATTACCTTCAATTTTGTAATGGTTGAGCATCACTTGTAGGCTTTGCTCACTATCTAATTGGTATTTCGCTTTAAAGAATAGGTCCAAACTGGTTGAATCTTGGGTGTCGCCTTGGGTACCATCGAGACCGACTAAATTGCCATTGCCATCACGGTACATACCTGTACTACGTGCTGATACGCCTGCAACGATACTTAAATCATCTTTTTCCTGACTGAACAAATAGCTGGCTTTATAACTTTGGCTATCACTACCGCCAGTTGTTGGCGCGCTAAAACCAGCGGTTACTTGATGATTATTGTCGCCCGGTGTTTTGGTAATAATATTAATAATACCGCCACTTGCGCCCATACCTTGAATCGCATTGGCACCGCTGATCACTTCAATGCGCTCGATCATGGCAGGATCAATGGTATTGCCATCACGAGAACCATTACGTAATGGATTTGATTGTGGCACGCCATCGATCATATAAAGTGGTTCTCGACCACGCAGTGTTTCACCTGCACTGGTCATTTTTTGTCGACTTGGTGAAAAGCTCGGTAATAAGTTACCCAGAATCTGCGATAGATCTTGGGTGTGAGCCAATTGCTTTGCAATGTCTTCTGCGCTAATCACGTTAATTGTCGCTGGTACAGTGCTCACAGGAGCTGTACTACGAGTGGTTGATATTGTGATCTGTTCAATATCGGCTTGAGAATTAGCGAATGCAGCTAAAGGAGTTAGTAAAAACGGTAAGTAATATTTCATGGACACAATACAATCACTATTTGTTATGGTAGTAAAAATTGTTCGTATTTATACATTTATTTAGCTCTATTAGCAATATATTCAGCTCGAATTACCAGCAACTATTGCTATTAATGAAATTAATAGCTGTGTTAGTACTGGCTATGTCATAAATAAAATTGGCGAAAATGGCATTCCTCTTTTAATTTTAATAGACGTATTTTTTAAGGCGAATAAAGCATGAGTGAAACAAAAGTAAATCATCCCCATGGGATTTTTTGTTGGTCTGAGTTATGTACAACTGATTGGAAAAATGGCAAAGCTTTTTATACTGAGTTATTTTCTTGGGCGGCAGATGACCAACCGATTGGTGATGATCTTTATTACACTATGTTACAAAAGCAAGGCGATGATATAGCCGCTATGTATCAAATGTCATTAGAGCAAAAAACCGCAGCCACACCGAGCCATTGGCTAGCTTATATTGCGGTAGATAATATTGATGAAGTAGCTGCCAAAGCCACAAAATTAGGTGCTGATATCATTGCTGGCCCGCATGATGTGATGGACGCTGGGCGCATGGTGTTACTGAATGAGCCTGGTGGCGCACTGTTTGCGCTATGGCAAGCTAATGAGCATAAAGGCTGTAAGCGCTTAGGGGAGCTAAACACTCCGTATTGGCATGAGTTAGCAACACGTAATAGCGCTGCAAGCCGTGATTTTTATTGCCAATTATTGGGCTGGAAATGCGTCGAAAAACCAATGGAAGGTATGAGTTACACATTATTCACCATCGCCGATCAACCTGTTGCTGGAATGCTAGAAATGACAGAAGAGTGGCCAGCTGACATTCCTGCTCATTGGATGATTTATTTTGCGGTAGATGATTGTGATAATTACGCTGCCACCGCGCAGCAACTTGGTGGTGAAGTGTGTGTACCGCCAACTGATATTCCTGAAGTAGGGCGTTTTAGTGTAATCACCGATCCGCAAGGTGCGGTGTTTTCGATCATGACATCGTCAATTCATGATATTCAAGATTAACCCATCGTCAATAGAGCTGTTTAACTGTATTGGTGGCAGCTCAATGATTTTGCCATTGCAGTGTGTAAACTCATTAGCAATCTCATTCAATATAACAGTAATTTCACCACTTGCTTTTAGCTTCGAAATTGACTGTTCAAGTGGTGCTAAAAGCGCTTGGTGGCGTTTGTGAATAAAGTGATGAAGAGGAAATGATTGCCCTAGAATTTCTCGGATATAGACTTGCTCTAACCCGGATTCACATAAAGTGCCTTTAGGAAATAAGCTATTACCAATGATGGCATGAGCACGTTGTTTTTTTAATGCGATAAAGGCTGATTTATCATTGATCACGGTATTACAGCTTAATAACTTGGATTCACACAGTGCTTCGGTAAATAAAGTCCCCGAAATAGTTAAAAACCCTTGATTGACATCTAGCTGGCAGAATGATTCTTCAATACAAAAAAGTACAATTTTAAGTTCAGCGAGAGGAGTCGGTATCATTAATAGTGATTTATATTGATTGCCAATAATAGTAAATCGTCCAGCTTCGGCATCATATAATCCGGCATTTACTTGCTCAAGCCCTCGCTTGCTTGGTAAAAAAATGTAGTGTGGCGTTATATCTAAAGGTGCATAAATTTTATTAAATAGCGTTTCAATTTGAGCTTGACCTAACTGATAAGACGCACTTTCTGACACATTAATAGTGTAATTATTAGCAGCGCTGGCTGTTGTAAATAAGCTAACAAAAAATATCAATAAAACTTTATACATAATGAGCGTGATGAAAGGGTGGTGTATTTAACATAGCATAGAACGAAAGGCTTGCAGTTGTAGTTTCAGTTTTATATTTAGTTCTTGTATTTTGTGGAATTACCCCAAGTAATTAGAACAGGTTAAATTAACAGCAATATGGAGAAATTGATGACAAAGCACGTGGTAATTACTGGCGCAAATCGTGGCATCGGCCTTAATTTATGTCAGCAATATTTAGCAAAAGGCTACCAAGTTACGGCTGTGGTACGTACACCAAGCGATGAACTTAAAGAGTTAGACGTTACAGTGATCAGCAATATCGATGTTGCTAACGCTGCTGATATTGACACCCTAGAAAGCCAATTGCATGGTCATAAGATCGACTTACTCATTAACAATGCTGGTATTTTCCATAATGAAAGTATGGCAGAAATGGATTTTGATACGCTCAATCAACAAATTGCAGTCAATGCGGTAGCACCGATCCGCGTGACTCATGCTTTGATCCATAGTTTAGGTGTTGATGCTAAAGTCGCCATGATCACCTCTCGTATGGGGTCAATTGCTGATAATGGCTCTGGAGGCTATATTGGTTATCGCATGTCAAAAGCTGCACTGAATGCGGCCTCAGTGAGTTTAGCTCATGAATTAAAAAGTAAAAAAATTGCTGTTGGGTTATTTCATCCAGGTTTTGTGCAAACGCAAATGGTTAATTTTGCAGGCGATATCTCGCCAGAATTATCAGCACAGCGCTTAATACAACGCATAGATGAACTAAGCTTGAGTAATACGGGTGGTTTTTGGCATTCAAATGGTGAAACCCTACCTTGGTAAATTTGCCAAACAGCACTTCTATATTTCAACAGTTGGTGAGTAATACCAATTCGCAATAATAAAATCATTTTGAGGGATTAAACCTGACGCTAACGGCGTTAAAAATTTCTGATTTATAGCAACTAAATAACGAAATTTTTGCCTTGTTATCGACGAGGTTTGCTTGCCTCAAAATTGACTCCTTAATTAAGCGAATTGCTATAAAACTCCACTAACTGTTGAAATCTTTCGCTAATTTTTAATACTATTATTTGCTATAATCGCTCTATTAAAAGCCAGAACAGTCGTATTTAGAGAGCAGCACATGGAATTAGAGCAAGATAGCAGTTTAACCTTACCGTTATTTCTTTTTGATGAAACCTTAAATGAGCGAGATTTAGAGGCACCAGATCTGTTGATCAGTGTACTTTTAGATGACGACTTACTTACTCAGCTTTGTCAAAACCCTACGCCTGATAGTAGCGTTGCAATTACTATTGCAGATTACTTGGTCGAAGCGCATAACCCTGCTTTTAGTGAGCTAGTTTCACAGGCACATCATGCACAGTTGACTTTAAGCCACGGGCCTTTATTAAGTGCAGTGCTAGATACTCAGTCAGATCACACATTTGTGTCACCGCAAATGGATATGATGCCGACCTTTGATTTAGGTGATGATGAGGACGAATAAAGCGATGAAAAAGCCTTTTTTATTAAGCATGTTGTTTATTGTGCTAAGTGGCTGCGCTTATTTAGGTGCAGCTCATTACGATGAGCTTTTTGGCCCAGAGCAAACGCAGCAACGTATTGTTGCTCATAACACGGGCAGTGGCGCTGAATTTTTACAGCATGTACAACCTGTACTTGAAAGCCGTTGTGTGGTGTGTCACGGTTGCTATGATGCGCCATGTCAGTTAAAACTATCATCGCCAGAAGGGATCGACCGTGGCTTAAGTAAAGAGCTTGTGTATGACGGCACCCGTTTGTTAGCGTCAACACCGAGCCGCTTACTGTTTGATGCGACACAAACCAGTCAATGGCGAGAAAAAGGTTTTGCCCCAGTGCTCAATGAGCGAGAGCAATCAGAACAAGCTAATCTTGCAGGCAGCGTGTTATATAACAGTCTTGTGCTGAAAATGAGTTCTCCTTTACCGGAAGAAGGTGTGCTTGATGATGAGTTTGATTTTTCACTAGATCGTTCCCAAAGTTGCGCTTCGATAGGGGAGTTTGACCGTTTGGCTGATAGCCAGCCGCATGCGGGGATGCCTTACGGATTACCGGGTATTTCACGAACTGAATTTAAGCACTTAGAGAATTGGCTTAAAAACGGTGGTAAAATGGCGCATATTAAACCGCCAAGTAAAACCGTGCTTGCACAGGCTCAGCGTTGGGAAAGCTTTTTAAATCAAGATGGTTTAAAGCACCAGTTAGCTGCGCGCTATATCTTTGAACATTGGTATTTGGCGCATATTTACTTTGCACAAGATGGCGAAAAAAGCTTCTTTAAACTAGTGCGTTCAACGACCCCGCCAGGGCAAGATATTGTATTGGTCAATACGCGTCGTCCATACGATGATCCTAAGGTAGAGCGAGTGTATTACCGTTTGATGCATGATAGATCAACTATTTTGGCCAAAACACACTTACCACTTGCCTTGGATGATACAAAGTTAGCACGTTTGTATCATCAGTTTATTGAACCTGATTACAAAGTTGAAAAAATGCCGAGTTATACGGCTGACGTAGCATCGAATCCATTTAAATCCTTTGCGGCAATCCCTACTAAATCTAAGTATCAATTTATGCTTGATGAAGCTGAGTTGATTATTATGGGCTTTATCAAGGGGCCAGTATGTCGTGGTCAAATTGCTTTAAATGTTATTAACGACCATTTTTGGGTGGCGTTTGCAGATCCAGATAAGGCTGCAACACCAGAAGTGGGGCAAATGCTAATGCAACATGAAGATGCACTGGCGCTACCTGCCGCCGAAGAAAGTAATGCTTTACCAATTTCAAGTTGGGTAAAATACTCACAGCGACAAAGTGCTTACCTTGAAGCAAAAGTAAAACTGGCAAATAGCATGTTCAAAAATGGCGAAAACCTTACTACCGACGTGTTATGGCGTGGTGAAGGGGTTAATGATAATGCCGCATTGACTATATTTCGCCATTTCGATAGTGCGACTGTAGTTAAAGGCTTTATAGGTCAAGAGCCGAAAACCATGTGGGTACTAGATTATGCATTATTCGAACGTATTCACTATTTGCTGGTGGCGGGGTTTGATGTGTATGGCAATATAGGCCATCAGCTCATTACGCGTTTGTACATGGATTTCCTCCGTCTTGAGGGCGAGCAAAACTTTTTAGCTCTGCTACCACAACAACAGCGTAAACAGCTCAAAGCAAACTGGTATCGTAAATCGCCAACAAGTCTTACTGAATTTTTTAAAAGCGGTGAGAGCTTTAGCCAACCAACTGGGGTGGAGTATCAAACTCAAGATCAACAACACGAGTTGTATGGGTTAATTAAGCAAACTTTAAAACCAGTGCTTAGCCCTCGCTATGACTATAAACAGGTTCCAGAGCCGTTACAGCAGTTAAATAACATGCCCGCCAAGGCCGTTAATCTACTGCCACAAATCTCTTATATTTTAGTCAAAGATGGTGATAAAGAGCATCAAGCGTATACCTTGATCCACCACAATGCTCACTATAATATTTCGAGCTTATTAAACGAAGAAGGGCAGCGAGCTTACGCAGAGGACACAGTCACAATCGTGCCAGGTTTTATTGGTGATTACCCTGAAGCTATTTGGTATTTGAACAATCCGCAACAGGTTGCATCTTTTGCGGAGCAGTTACCAATGATGCAGGTTGAGGCCGATTATAGGGCACTGAAGAGCCAATTTGCTATTCGCCGTACCCACCCGCAGTTTTGGCAATACAGCGATATTTTGCACCGGGTTGCTCAGCAATACCGTGGCGTAGAATACGGCTTATTTGATTATAATCGTTTAGAAAATAGGTAGTAAATAAAGCTGGTAGAACCAAGCTCAGATTAAAATGGGCTTGATTCTATTAGTGCACAGTGTCAGATTATTAGGCTTGGGTTACACTTAACAGAAAAAGAGCCTCTTATGATTCAAATCATTGCTAATATTCGCTCTCGCTACCGTTGGGCATTATTAGCGATTGCCATCCTCAGTACTGCAACCGCACTGTTAATTCAGTATATGCTGTTTGTGCAAAAAGACGACGCGCATATTATTAACGTAGTGGGTAAGCAGCGTATGTTATCGCAAAAAATAGCGTGGCATAGTAATGCACTAATAACAGAAACAGGCTTAGATACGCCGTTGCATCTTGCAGTTTTAGAGCAAGCAATTGCAGAGTTTACTGCGGGCCATGCACTTTTAGTACAACAGCAAGCAAATGGTGGTTATACGTATTTAAACGATGAGCTCGTTAGTTATTATTTTTCTCCACCAGTAAACCTTGCGCAAAGCGCCCAAGCATATTTAGATAAAGCGCAATTAATAGTAAATAATCGTAATGCCAGAACAGTAGATCAGTTATTTCATGTAGCGGATAGCGAAGCATTGCTGAAAGATCTGGATGGAGCAGTTACTTTATTTGAGCAGCACGCACAACAGAAGTCACAACTATTATCCTACCTAGAATTAAGCTTTTGGTTTACCACATTGGCTTTATTACTTATTGAGTTGAAATTTATCTTTCGGCCAATGGAGCACTTAGTTGCAGCGACGATCAATAAGTATCAACAACAAAAAGCGCAAGTAGAACAGATCAGCCATTACAAAGAACGTTTTATTGCACGGGCAAGTCATGAGTTTAGGACGCCATTACAAGGGCTTGTTAATTCGATTGAGCAACTACAGCTACCAGCAAACCAACAACAAGTGCAAAAGCAAGCTAAGTATTGTGCTAGTAGGATTGTTACTATGTTGGATGAGCTGCACGAATTACAACAATTTAATGCAGGCCAGTGGCAACTAAAGCCAGTTATGCAAAACTTACTGACGAGCCTTGAATCCGTAATCACTCCATTTAACTATGCATGTGAGACTAAAAATCTACAACTTGAAGTAAACTTAAGTGCCGACTTAAATCAAAATGTCATGCTAGATCATAAGCGTTTACAGCAAGTGATCACAGAACTATTAAGTAATGCGATTAAATATACCAGCAAGGGTTTAATTGCAATATCAGTAAACTATCGGGACGGTCAATTGCACATTGCGGTGACGGATAGCGGAGCTGGGTTTGCACAAAATTACCCTTATTTAAATGTAGATAGCGCAGATAGCGACAATAACTTTCAAGGCTTACAAACAGGTTTAGTACGCGTTCAGCATATTATTAGTGCTATGCAAGGGGGAATTGAATTTAAGGATCTATCGCCTCATGGCGCAAAAGTTAAGATCCGCATGCCACTGGCTGAATTAGAATCAACAGCAGAGCCCGCGTTATTACCGGCATCGTTAAATTGTTTAGTAGTGGAAGATAATTTACTAAATGCGACGATTTTATCGCGTATTTTAAGCAACTTTAACTACAGTGTAATAACGGCTGAAAACGGTCTAATTGCAACAGAAAAAGTCACTGAGAATAGCTTTGATGTGATTTTTATGGATTTAAATATGCCAGTGATGGATGGTTTTCAAGCAATTGATATAATTCGCCAAGAGCTTCATTCAATGACCCCAATTATAGTTGTTACAGCTAATACTGCTGCCAGCGATTTAGAACGTACGTATGATTTAGGCGCGAACGCTCATGTGTATAAACCATTTGGAGTGAGTGAGATTGAAAAAGCCCTTATACATGTCTTTGATAAGGGCTGATTGCTGCTAGTGGCGAACTTTGATATCGCCCACACCAACCACAACATTAATACTGTATTGGCCATCACCACGGTATTTACTGGTTGAACTCACCATTTTGCGGCTATGCTTAGCATCATTTTTCATTCCTGATACCTTGGTATCGCCAACGCCACTATCAAGGGTGATTGTTTGGTAATCATCTAATGCACTGCTGATCCTTACAGCCCCTACACCAACATCGATGTTAGCTGTGTTAGCAAAATCAGTGAGTTCAATATCGCCCACGCCTAACTCTATATCTATAGCCATGCTTGTAGGTAGGCTGACCAGCCAGTTTTGTTGTACTTCGTCATTTTCAATCGACAGGCTCAGCGTATCGTTATTTTGTTGATGCTTTAAAGTGATATCTTCCAGTGCCACATCATCGCTAAACCAGCTGTCATTTTTTGCTTTGAGTTCAATCGACACCGTAACGTGATGACCTTGGTGAGTGCTAAATTCTAAACTGCCAACCGGCACGTTGATTGCCAATGCTTGATTGGCCGTGACATCAAACGTCTGTTCAATTTTTTGCTCGGCATGGGCTGTAACACTGCTGGTTAATAATAGTGCGGCTAGGCTAAAGGTGCTAAGTATGTTCATTATTGCTACTCATTGTTGTTGGCTTTATAGATTAGACGTAAGCAAATTTAAAAAGGTTTAAACGGCGTGAATTTTATTCTATAGCCATGTTTATTAAAGTCATGTACTTTCAAACTAAGTAATTAACTACGGTGGGCTGATAGGAAGTACTGTGAAGTCAATTAAACTTAATAATGTAACGGCTAATCTAGGCGTCGATGAACACGTGAGCTTCGCGCTAAGTAACTTAACGTGGCAGGTTGATAGCCATCAGCATTGGGTGCTACTTGGTGGTAACGGAGCTGGTAAATCAGCCATTACTGCAGTCCTACTCGATCAGGCTAATATTGTCAGTGGTACACGACGTTGTGATTTTGAGCGTATGGAAATAGTCTCTTCAGACATGCAAAAGCAATTACTTGCCGCCGAGTTATTAGTTGACCAAGATGATATCACCGATGGTAAAACTGATCCTAAATTAGTGTCAGAATTAATTTATCAACAAGCAAGTGCAAACTTTGATGAGCAGTTATGTCAGCAGTTAATTACTGGGTTTGCTTTTGAGCCATTACTTAAGCAACGTTTACGCGCACTCTCCACAGGTGAAACACGCAAGCTGATGTTGATCAAAGCACTCAGTAATCGCCCTGAACTTATCGTGCTTGATGAACCCTTTGATGGCTTAGATGTTGAAAGTACTGAGCGATTAAATACCATATTGGCAGCGCTAAGCGAGAGTATGACCATGGTCTTTGTACTTAACCGTTTAGCTGAAATCCCAGCATTTATTAGTCATTATGGCTATGTAATTGCCGGTGAATTACAGTATCAGCTCGCAAACCCTGACGAAAAACAGCGCGATGACTTATTTAAACTATTACATTTAGCGCATACAGACTTAACCATTCCTGACAAAGATATGCAGCACAGCGCCCCTGCGTTTGATGATTCTGAATTAGTACGATTGCAAAATGCCAGCGTCAGTTATAGTGGCCAGATTATTTTTAGCAATTTAAATTGGACAATCAAAGCACAGCAACATTGGCAGTTAAGTGGTAAAAATGGCTCCGGCAAAACCTGCCTACTTAACTTAATCACCGGCGATAATCCGCAGTGTTACAACAATGATATCAAGGTATTTGGTTTTCAGCGTGGCAGTGGCGAAAGCATTTGGCAAATCAAACAATATATAGGCTATATTTCCAATGCCTTGCACATGGACTATCGCGTTAGTATCTGCGCACTCAACACCATAATATCGGGTTTTTACGACAGTATAGGCCTGTATCAAAAGCCAACACAACGCCAGCTTGACCTTGCCATGCAATGGTTAGCGCTATTGGGCTTAAGTGAATTTAAAAATACCCCATTTACTCAACTGTCTTACGGCGATCAACGCATGTTGTTAATTGCCCGTGCTATGGTAAAACACCCAACATTACTGATTTTAGACGAGCCATGCTTAGGGCTTGATGAAGCCAATCGACAGCGTGTTTTACTGCTAATCGAAAAAATATGCGCCGCAGGCAGTAGCACAGTAATTTATGTAAACCACCACGCCAAAGATAAAATAGCCGGTATTGAACACTACTTAGATATGGCAGATTTTAGCGGGTAGAGAAGGTGCTAGGGGTAGAGAAAGGTTCTAGAGACTAGGCGCTAGGAAAAACCAGAGCAGCTCGGCGTTAAGTTTATCACCGTAGATACAAGGTTGGGTTGAGTGCAACGAAACCCAACGACAAACCTAGCACATAGTAGGTCGTCATTTATGGCGACAGCTTTAGTTATTGTAATTGACGCGCTAAAGCACGACCTACGCCAACCTCAGGATCTAGTTGCCTAACCTCTTTGTGAGTAATTCACTTAAACACATTTTGTACAAAGAGAAGGGAATGAGCAGTAAATGATGGGGGCAAAATAGCAACTCGGCTATGTTTGAACCATCAATAACAATAAATTAAAAACAAGTGATTTTACAAGTTCGTTATATTTTTCAGATCGCGCGGTTAACATCCATACTTTTGTGTAATATTCTCACGATTAAAATTTGCCTTGTTTTATGTTCTTTATAATAAATTACGTGACTACCTTGCGGCCGTTTTCGATAACCTTCCCTTATGTAATCGCAATGAACTCCCAGCATAGGTTCGTCGGCTAATTGCTGGAAAGTACTATCTAACAGTTTTAAATAATCATTTCTTTGCGCTGTACCCCAAGTTAACTGAGTATATTTGGCTATTTTTATTAAATCGCTTTTGGCTTTTCCTGATAATTCGAATTGCGACATTAGTGGTTATCTTTGTCCAGCTCTAAAATCAAAGAATCATAAGAGTAATCTGCAACGCCACTGTTTTCACCGTCAATTAGCATATTGCGTAAATTCATTGTCTTTATTTCCTGATCTTCTAGGGCTCTTAAACCAGCACGTATTACTTCACTTGCTGAGCCATAACGACCTGAGTTAAGTTGCTGATTTATAAATTTATCGAAATGTTCGCCTAATGTTACGCTTGTATTCTTAGCCATAATGTAAAACTTTTTAAATACCAATATATACCGGATTATGGTATAAAAAATATATCAAGGCAATTAAATGGGCAAAAAAGCAGTTGGCTTTTTTCTCTTACCTTGCCAGTTCAGCCAGCTATTGTCTTGCCGCTTTTTTCAAGCTAGTTGTCGCCTTTTAAGCTCTTTGTGACTAATTATTTCTGTCAATAAGTATTGTTGAAAAGTATATTGTGTAAACTTGTCAGCTTTTTTGGTCATAATCTTAAATGAAAAAATCAACTGGATGTCATTTCATTTTAGAGTCTAGGGAGGTTAATTAACTATGGAATCTATAAGGATAGCCGTCGCGACGTTGGGATTTATCGCTGGCACTTTTTTGATAATGGGGATGCTAATTGTCCATTTTGACTGGACATACTTGTTTGCAGGGTTTGTCTTTTATCTTTTTACTTACCTTGTTTGGCCAAGCAAAAAACGCGGTAAGCGTGTTTCAGAAAGCTCTATAATTGACAAGCTTGAACTTATAGTTGAGTTCCCTATTGAGCTTATAATCTGGTTGCTTAGGATACTAGGGGGGTTATTGAGAGGCTTATTAGGCGGTAAAGGTGATGGAGCTGATATCGACTTCTAAAGGAAGCAGGCGGCCACTTTTATAATTTCAGTGTCCTTACGATATTAGCGCAGCAGCTACTTCTATATTCCTCTAAAGCGCAGCGTCTCTTAACCTTTTTGTGAATAACTTACTTAAATTTTTTTGCACAAAGAAAAAGGGAATGAGCAGTAAATGAGGGAGGACAATAAATTAGCCCGCTTGGCTATTGCTAGCCAAGCAGATGAAGTGTCTATTTGTGAGTCATTAAAGACGAGTTACTGTAAAACCTTGGTCTTTAAATTGTTTTAATAAACCGTGTTGCTCTGGTAAGTGTAGGGCGCCTACGGCGATAAATAACTTTTCTTTACCGATGCGTGGCGTGAGTTCTGTTACCCAATTATTGTTACGTTCAATCAGCATCACTTGTTCGCTGATCTCACCATAGTTACTGTCGTCAAAACTTTCATTGTAATACTTAGTTAGCGTGACCATGTCACCGTTTTTCCACGCATCCACTAAGGTAATAAAATAGGTTTCTACGTCGGCAAGTTGTTCAAACGTTTCTTCAATCATCTCATTGCTTAACAATGACATGTGGTTAAACATTTCCATTTGATATTCAAGGGTTTCTAACTCGCCCACTGCTATATTTTTATCTTTGGCGTAAGCAAGTACTTGCTTATCGATACCTGTTTGATCAGAAAATCCAGCATTTTGGAATTCCATTTGCATCATGGTTACCATTACCGCCCATGGGGCTAGATTATTAAACATCGCAATATCTATCGACTTTTTGCTGAAGTATTCTTTTAACTTAGCGTAGTTTTGCTCTGATAACTCACTTTGCAGGGTCTTACCATTTTTTAGCATCATAAACGGCATAGAGCGTCGTTGCATTTCCATTGGGCTAATTGCACTGATATCAACTTCAACAATTACTTTATCACTGGCATCAATGGCTTTAGTGACTTTCTCTGGTAGACCTTTCATGCTGGCATCGCCTACATGCACGGTGCCAAATAAATAGCTGTTAATACCGTTTTTCTCGATTTGCCAAAGGCCCGGTTCACTATGACTGGCAAAACTAATACACAGGAAAAGCGATAAAATAAAGTAACTGCTAATACGTTGGGTGAGGTTCATAATTGTCCTTATTAATAAATTACCGAGATAATATAAACTAATATTCTATCTAGGTAATGTTAAAATTAGTGCTAAGCGAGTATCCGGTTTATTTTTAGCGCTGATACTAAAGTGGTTTAAGTTGCATAAACTTTTTACTATCGATAACCCTAAACCGTGACGCTGGTTGTTCGTTCGTGAACTATCTAGTTGATAAAGCGGATCAAAAATCGCTTCTAGTTGTTGTTCACTTAATGGTTCTGTAAGGGGATTGCAGAGAGTAATAGTCGTTTTGTCTGCAAACTGCTCAACCCGTAAATTAACGCTTTGGCCAGGTACACCATAAAATAGTGCGTTATCGAGTAAGTTAGTCAAAATGGTATGCAAACAAAACTTATCTACTGTAACAAGCAGGTCCACGGCAATATCATGTTGTAATCGTTGTTCAATATCTGGGTGCTTAAACTGCAGTTCGTTACTGAGGTCATTTATAAATTCACTTAAATTGAGCTTTTCAAGGTTTAGTTCAATGGCGCTGCTACCAGCTCGTTGTAATAATAGAAGATTATTAACTATGGTTTTCATGCGCTGCGAAATGGCGAGTATATCGCTGGTGTAGGTGCTGGTTATGCGTTCATCGTTGGGGTAGCGCAATGCCACTTCAGAGAGGCTAATTAGCTCTGCAATAGGGGTTTTTAACTCATGAGCAATGTCACTAGTAAGGCGTTTTTCATTTTGATAGAGCTGCTGATTGGTGGTGATGAATTTATTGAGCTCATTACGAATAGGCTCTATCTCTTCTACCTTAAAGTCACTTTTAATGGTTTGTGAGGCGCCAGTGATATCGAGTTGTTTAATTTGTTCGTTTAAGTTATTCAGTGGATAGAGGCCACGATTGACGATGCGGGTAACTAAGTAGCGTACGCCAAATACTGTAATAATACAGGTAAGCAAAAATACGACATCAATAATGATTAACACTTTATTTAATGCTGAAGTTGGTGCTGCAATTGTTAATACCATAGTATTAAAATGACCACTATTACGTGCACTTTCGTCTTCTTGCTGAGCAATGAAGTGACTGATCATCGCTCGCCCTTCTTCACCATTTGGTAGAGTGTAATCAATAATTTTAAATTCATTAATCGGAATATCTATATTAGGTAAGTCGACGCCTGGATAGATCTGTAACGAGTCGGATTTTTCGAAGGTGTGTTGTTCGTGCCACAATTGATAAAACTCGCTGGCATTAGCTTGCTCGTATTCAGACATAAACTCACCGGCAAAATCAAACTCCAGTTTGCCCGCATGATCTTTTACTAAGGTTTTTAAGTAATTTGCTTTATTGGACAAGGATTGATTGAATTGATTCTCGACCCAAGAATCGACGCTTAAATCGACCGTTAAAAAAATAGTTACTAAGATCAATGAGATCACAGCGGTAATATTATTTACTAGTTTTCGTTTAATCGAATGAAGCTTAGTCTTGTGAGGCAACATAGCCGAACCCTCGTTTGTTCTTAATAGGGAGTTCCCCGCCAAGCTGGCGGACTTTTTTACGTATTGCAGAAATATGCGCTTCGAGGGCGTTTTTTGACAGTATATCAAATTGGCCGACAACAGCTTCACTGATCATTTCAAGCCCCAATACGCGGCCTTTTGCGCCAAATAAGCATTCAATAATTTTATACTCGTTGCGGGTTAGGTTTACAGGTTGCCCTTGATAATGCAGAGTTTTTAATCCTAAATCTAACACGCAATCACCAACACTTAAGGTATTTTGCTGGCTGTGCAGTTGACCCCGACGAGAAAGTGCCAGCACTCTGGCATGCAACTCTTCAAATGAGAAAGGTTTAGTTAAATAATCATCTGCACCAGTCATCAAGCCGTTTATTTTATCTTGCGCTTCTGAGCGGGCAGATAGAATAAGTACACGGGTTTGGCTAGAGGTACTGCGTAGTGCTTTAAGAATACTCATGCCATCTACACTTGGTAGCATTAGGTCGAGAATAATGAGATCATAATCGCCGCTGAGTGCCATGCTTAAGCCATGAGATCCATCCCCTGTACTATCAACAGTAAAACCAAGATTATTGAGGCCAACATCTAAGCTGCGTCTAAGTGGTTCAGAATCTTCTATTACCAGTATTTTCATTGTGTTAACTTTATAAACTGACGAATAAGCCTTACTACTTTAGCAAGGCTTAAAGATTAATGATACCAGCCTTTTTGATAGGCTAAGTTACCAAAGTTTGCATGAGCAAGAGCTTGTTTTACTAGTTGTTGATCATTACTAATGGGGACTAATTTACTCTCACTATAAAGATAAGACGTCGCGGGTTTGTGTGGTTGTAAAATAACCACTTTATTACCTTGAGGGTGATGCTTTGTTATATAGGCAAAGTTTTTATCATATTGCATCATCGCACGTTGTTCATTGTTGGCGATGGCTTGTGAAAGGTCGCGGCCTATCATTGGATGCTCACCACTGGCGCCAATTAACGACAATAACGTGGCTGGAATATCAAGCTGGCTGGCTAGCTGGTGATCGCGCTTTGCTGCAATACCTTTACCAAAGATCACCGCAGGGATACGAAAGTGGTCAATAGGCACTAAACTGGCGCCGGAAACCCGTGAATCGTGATCGGCAATGACTATAAATACAGTATCCTCCCAGTAGGTTGATTTTTTGGCTTTTTCAATAAATGTACCCAGTGCATAATCTGCGTATTTAGCGGCATTATTACGGGTTTGTTTGTCATTGTCGTAGAGTGAAATTTTATTATCAGGAAATTCATAAGGGCTATGATTTGAACTTGAGAACACTAAGCTGAAAAAAGGCTTACCTTGCTGTTGTAGCTTAGTCAGCTCTATATCTGCTTGTGTGTATAGATCTTCATCGGATGCACCCCATGAGCCATTAAAGTCAATGTTGGCAAAATCATCACTATCAACAATTTGCTCAAAACCATTGCCTAAAAAGAAGCTTTGCATGTTATCGAAGTGACTTTCACCGCCATAAATAAATTGGGTATGGTAGTTTTGCTTAGCAAGAAAATCAGCGATAGTAAAAAAGTCACGTTGTGATTTATCAAGTTTTACGACTGCACGTGAAGGGGTCGGCGTAAATCCGGTAATAACAGCCTCTATGCCTCGTACTGAGCGGGTGCCCGTTGCATATAAGTTATCAAATCCCCAACCTTGCTGGTAAAGTTTATCTATATTTGGAGTTAAAGGTAAGCCGCCTAACGTACCCACGTAACGTGCGCCTAAACTTTCTTGTAGTATGATCACTAAGTTTTTAGGTTTACCTTGGTACGCAGCTTGATGAAAAGTATTTGTTGGTGCGTTGCTATTGTTAAAGTCAGCTTGTTGATTTTGCATGCTTTTACGTACTTCTGTGAGTAATTGCTCTTCTGCCATCGTGCCATAAAAGTCTTGACTGGATTGTTCATTACTGAGCTGTTTAATTGCAAAGGCCACGCTGTAAAGCGAATTGAGGCTCAGGTCATTAAGTAAGTGATCGGTCGAAAATGCCACCATAGCGGGATTTAAAGGGCGATGACCAATAGAGTTACGTGCGCCTAGAGTCGTTAAACATAATAGTAAGATGACCACTACCGTATGCTTTAGTGTCGATAATTGAGCGCGGTTTTGCCATTGTGAAGCAAATATTATTGCAGCTGCTTTTATAGCTAATACCAGCAACAACAGTGAGCAGACTATCTCTGTTTTATAGCCTGAAAAAATCATCTTTGAGACTTCTTTAGGGTAAATTAAATACTCTATAAACAACCTATTAGGACGCAAATCATATTCATTAATGAAGGTTGGCGTTATCACTTCAAAAAAGACCAGTAGCGCGGTCATTAGTAACAGGTAGTACTTAATGATGTTGCGAGTCATGTATTGCTTACTCAGTGCTGAAGCGACAATAATAAGCAGTAAAGCAGGCATTAAAATATAACTTAAGGTTGCGATATCAACACGCAGTCCGCCAACAAAAATATTAAGCCAAGCATGAGAGCTAAATACGCGCTCACCTTGCCAAACACATAGGCCAAAGCGAGCTAAGGTTAGTGTTGTTAACGATAAGCCAAAAAATGTTAGTAATATCCAGTAGGGACCCAGCTTACTTGGTAGGTGATTTAGGTTAAGTTTCTGTGTTATGCCCATAAGATTGCCCACCAAATAAGTGTGCTGATCAGCATGGCAATAAACACACTGGCAGAGGCTATATCTTTTGCTAAACCTGATAACTCATGATGCTCAGTACCAATACGATCAACCACCACTTCAACGGCGGTATTCACTAACTCGGCAAATAATATAAACAACAAGCTGGCAATTAAAAGTAGCTTATTGCTGGTGGCTATCTCCTGCATCCAAGCAAACGCACCTAGCAATAGAAATAATGCGAGTTCTTGTTGAAATGCAGCTTCAAAGCGGGTCATCCACTTTAAGCCATTAAAAGTGTGGCGTAAGGTAAATATAAGGCGCATTAGTCCTTGGCGTTTGAGTACTGTTTTCGCATTATTCATGGTTGCTTACCGCTTTGTTATTAAGAGTGTTACAGGTGTTTAGCAAATCTAATTGGGCTTCATAGGTGCTGGTTTTAAGGCCAATAAAATTTGACAAAGTGTGAAATAAAATATCGTGTGAATACGCTGGCTGTGAGTCGAGTGAACGTAAACAGTTTTGGCTGATGCGTTGGTTGTTTTTCCCTACCCAAATATACAAAGGCACGTGGGTTTGCTCTGCTGGCGCAAAGCTGTACGGGAAGCCGTGTAAGTAAGCGCCATTTTCGCCCAGTGATTCACCATGGTCTGAAACATAAATAAAGTTTTTATCAATACTGTTAGGGAGTTCGCTTAGTTGTTGTAAAACTTGGCTGTTGACGTAGTCACTGTAGGCAATGCTGTTGTCGTAGGTATTAACCAGTTGCTCGTTAGTGCAATTTTGAATATCACTACGATCGCAAGTAGGAGTAAATAGCCTAAAGTCATCAGGATAGCGCTGAAAGTAAGTCGGGCCATGGGAGCCCATCATATGCAATACAATCACAGTATTTGCTTGGCTCAAATTTGCTAGTTTACGTCTAAGTGGCGCGAGTAATGCTTCGTCATAGCAAGGTTGCTGGGTGCAAAGCGAATCATCAGGAGTGAGAGTGGTTATGCGGTTACAGACATTTTTACAACCACTGTTATTGTCTATCCATAGTACATCTACACCAGCCGTTGCGGCGATATCCAGTATGTTTTGTTGGTTATCTGCTTCACTTCGCGAAAAGTTCGTATGCTGTTGCTGCGAAAACATACAAGGCACAGACACTGCGGTTGCGGTGCCACACGAGGCGACATTATTCATGTATGTGACATTGAAGGGGCGACTGTAACGGTTGGTGTCACGTGCATAACCTTGGTATGCAAAATTAGCAGCTCGAGCTGTTTCACCTACCACAATCACCGTGACTTGTGTTTGTGCTGGGGTAATAAGTGTTGGTGTGGGATCGAGTATTTTAAATGGCTCTTTTGTCACTAACCATTGATCACGCAGGTATTTGTAGCCACTGCTTAAATACTGAAATGGAATTAACTCTTTTTTTAAGAGCTGATTATTACGTCCTGTTGCTGCGTAGTCAGCATAAAAGCTCAATACAATCACTGCGATTAAAGCAAGGCAACCAAGTACCAACTTACTACGACTCAGTAGCTCTTGTGTAACAGGACTAAATCGCACATTTGTTTTAATCAAAATTAGTAACGGTAGAAGGGCAAATAAGGTAAAAAACAGCATAAATTGCGGGTTGAGATAACTGACGGCTTCTTGGCTATCGGTCTCAAAGGTGTTTTGGATCATTGAGTAATCAAATACCACACCGTAATTTAAGGTGCCGTATAAAGCGGCACAAGAACACAGTAATAAAATGTAACTAACGGGTTTGAGCAACCAGCGGCTCGATAGCAAAGAGAAAAAAATAATTAATAAGCACAGTAACAACAACGGTACTGACAGCAAAAACAACCAAGAGAAAGCTGGTAGGGTGGTAATGGCTGTAAAAGCACCTTGCATGAAAGGAATATTAATCACTAAGCAGTAGTAGCTTGCGAGTGCAATAATAAATACGTTGGCACTACAGGTAATGTAAAAACGTTTGTTAATACCCGTGCGGAAAAATTGACTGACGACCATAAATTCACAACTCATATATAATTCAATGGCGAGATGGTAGAAGCCAATACTTAAGAAATACTGAGGAGTAACTGGGCATTTCCTGAGTGAAACGATTTAAAAAGAATAATTTAATTACGAGTTCGTCAAAAATTAATCAAACCGCTATTTGGTTATAAGGAGGTATGAAATATCAAATGTTTCGCATATGAGAAAAATTAATCTATTTATGTGTCTATGTTGGATTTTTATGCCTTTAAAGGTCGGTGTTTACATGAATATTGGATTGATTTTAAGGTTGACTTAACCCTCCCATCGCGGTACTAATAGAAAAAGACGGCGGGGAGGTAAAAGTTCCTCGTGCGAACAAACAAATTTTGGTATCGATTACATGCTTATAAATGCACTAAACCTAGTCCTAATTAACGTCGTGGTAATTATTATTACCGCGGGGGCTTGTTAGTGCTTTAAAAAAGAGAAGCATTGAAAAAGCCCCCCGCACTTAACAGTCCGGGGGGCTTTTTAGTTTCAGGGTTTAGAATGGGTAATTAAGTTTAGACATGTCACTGAGGAATGAGGATTTATTAATGACAGGCGCAGAGTTAACAATTGATTTATTAGCCAAACACGGCGTAAATGAAGTTTTTGGCTACCCAGGTGGAGCCATAATGCCAATTTACGATGCGCTGTATGGCGCGCCGGTTAAGCATTACCTTACTCGTCATGAACAAGGTGCAGGATTTGCGGCGGTTGGTTTTGCGCGTAGCACGGGTAAACTTGGGGTCTGTTTTGCAACTTCAGGGCCTGGTGCAACTAACTTAATCACTGCGCTTGCTGATGCGATGATGGATTCAGTGCCATTACTAGCAATCACTGGGCAAGTACCTACTGCAGCAATCGGCTCTGATGCGTTTCAAGAAATCGATGTATTGGGTATGTCATTGTCGTGTACTAAACACAGTTATATGGTTGAGCGCCCTGAAGATTTAGCGGAAATATTACAAGAAGCCATGCACTTAGCACAATCAGGCCGTCCAGGCCCTGTATTGGTTGATATCCCAAAAGACATTCAAATGGCGCAAGTCCCCTTTCACCCTTGGCTGGCAGGAGATGATTACTTACCCGAGTTAGATTCAAATCAAGTGGCGATAGCCAACCAATTACTTAGTGAAGCGAAGCGCCCAGTTGCTTACGTAGGTGGTGGCGTACAGGCGGCAGATGCGCAAAAGCAGTTAATGCAGTTTTTAGAAAAAACTCACATGCCAGCAGTATCAACACTAAAAGCCTTAGGTAGTGTATTGCCTGATTACGAATTTAATTTAGGTATGTTAGGGATGCACGGCGGACAAGCCGCAAATTTAGCAGTACAAGAGTGCGATGTATTAGTATGTATCGGTGCACGCTTTGATGATCGGGTAACGGGTAACTTAAGTAAGTTTGCAGCCAAAGCAAAAGTAATCCATTTAGATATAGATGCAGCAGAAGTCGGTAAACGTAAACCAGCTAAAGCGTCGTTAATTGCGGATTTAAAAACCTCATTGCCACAACTTTCGTGTTTTGTTACTGAGCAGGCGTGGTTAGATCACACTAAAGCAATGATGGAACAACATGCGTGGCGCTATGACTACCCGGGTGAAAAAGTATTTGCTCCGTATTTATTAAACCAACTTAGTCAACGTATGCCAAGTAATGGTGTTGTTTGCTGTGATGTAGGTCAGCATCAAATGTGGGTGGCACAGCACATGAAGTTTAGTCACCCAAGTAACCACTTAAGCAGTGGTGGAGCCGGCACGATGGGCTTTGGCCTACCAGCAGCAATTGGCGCACAGGTAGCACGTCCTAATGATTTTGTGATCACCGTTTCAGGTGATGGTTCAATCATGATGAACATTCAAGAGTTAGCAACGATACGCCGTAACAATTTACCGGTAAAAATATTAATTTTAGATAACCAACGTTTAGGTATGGTTCGCCAGTGGCAAGAGTTGTTTTTTGAAGGGCGTTATTCTGAAACTGATTTATCAGATAACCCCGATTTTGTGCAGTTAGCAGCTGTATTTGGTATTCCGGGACAAACTATTACCCGTGCTGATCAAGTCGATGATGCGATCGCAGCATTAGTAAACAGTGATGGTCCTTATATAGTGCATGCCTGTATTGACGATAAAGAAAATGTCTGGCCGTTAGTACCGCCAGGTGCAGCCAACGATGAAATGATGACGGAGAGTGCAAAATGAAACACAGTTTAACAGTCGCCTTAAAAAACCAGAGTGTTGCCGTTGAGCGCTTTTTACGCGTAGTTCGCCATCGTGGTTTTGATTTAACCCATTTTCAGCTCAATATGGATAATGGCCACTATCACGTAGCGATGACTGTCGATAGTGATAAACCTATCTATCTTTTAACGACACAACTGAATAAGCTAGTAGACGTAAAGCATGTAACGTTACAAAATAATTTACAGCAGCAAGCCGTTTAAGCAGCTGCTCAACATAATCAACAGGGCTGTGGGTTTTTCCTATAGCAATAAAATTTTAAGAATGAGGATGTCAGCAACTGATAAAGGTGCTGCAAAACACTGAGGTAACTATGGCTAAATTAAGAAGTGCAACAACAACAGAAGGTCGAAAGCGCGCAGGCGCACGTGCATTATGGCGTGCAACAGGAATGACAGATACTGATTTTGGTAAACCAATTATTGCAGTTGTAAACTCGTTCACGCAATTTGTACCTGGTCATGTTCATCTTAATCAACTCAGTGAATTAATGGCCGAAACCATTACCCAAGCTGGTGGTGTACCAAAAGAATTTAATACTATTGCCATTGATGATGGCATTGCAATGGGTCACGGCGGCATGTTGTACTCATTGCCATCGCGCGACTTAATCGCGGACTCGGTTGAATACATGGTTAATGGCCACTGTGCCGATGCGATGATCTGTATTTCTAACTGCGACAAAATCACCCCAGGGATGATGCTTGCCGCACTGCGTTTAAACATTCCCGTTATTTTTGTATCGGGTGGTCCGATGGAGGCTGGTAAAACTAAGCTTGCTAATATCGATATTAAACTTGATTTAGTTGATGCCATGGTCAAAGGCGCCGATACCTCAGTGAGTGATGCCGACTCAGAGCAGGTTGAGCGTTCTGCATGTCCTACATGTGGCTCATGCTCAGGTATGTTTACCGCTAACTCAATGAACTGTCTATTAGAAGCGATAGGTTTGGCCTTGCCGGGTAATGGTACTACCCTTGCTACTCATAAAGACCGTAAACAACTGTATGTTGAAGCGGGTGCACGTATTGTTGATCTTTGCCGTGAGTATTATCAAAAAGATAATCAAGATGTATTGCCTCGTGCCATTGCTAACAAAACAGCGTTTATGAACTCAATGGTGGTCGATATTGCAATGGGTGGTTCATCAAATACCGTATTGCATTTGTTGGCGGCCGCGCAAGAAGCCGGTGTTGATTTTGATATGTCGCACATCGATGAGTTATCTCGTAAAACCCCATTTTTATGTAAAGTTGCCCCTGCAACCGCGCAATATCATATTGAAGATGTACACCGTGCTGGTGGCATGATGGCAATAATACGGGAGCTGGGTAAAGCAGGCTTAGTTGATTTATCTGTAAATCATGTGGCCGGTATGACCATGGCTGAGTTGGTTAAAAAATGGGATGCAACGGATCCTAATAATGAAGCCGCGCAAAAGTTCTACCGTGCTGGCCCAGCAGGTATTCGTACCACAAAAGCAATGAGCCAAGAATGTCGCTGGGATGAAGGCGATAATGACCGTGAAAATGGTTGTATTCGCAGTGTTGAGCACGCATTCCGTCAAGATGGTGGCTTAGCGGTACTATCAGGTAACTTAGCTGTGGATGGCTGTATCGTAAAAAGTGCTGGTGTAGTTGATGAAATGCTGCATTTTGAAGGCACCGCTGTGGTATATGAATCACAAGATGATTCAGTAGAAGGCATTTTGAATGATGAAGTGAAAGCCGGTGACGTTGTCGTTATTCGTTATGAAGGTCCAAAAGGTGGCCCTGGTATGCAAGAAATGCTTTACCCAACCAGTTACTTAAAATCAAAAGGTTTGGCTGAAAAATGCGCCTTGATCACTGATGGCCGTTTCTCTGGTGGTACATCTGGTTTATCAATTGGTCACGTGTCACCAGAAGCCGCCAGTGGTGGTGCGATTGCGTACGTTGAAAATGGCGATAAAATTATTATCGACATTGCGACTCGTGAAATCACCTTAGCGTTAACAGATGAAGAACTTGAAGCACGTAAGCAAAAACAACTTGCTCGTGGTAAGCAGGCATATAAGCCGCTTAATCGTGATCGTTATGTATCTTCTGCGTTAAAAGCGTATGCGCTACTTGCAACCAGTGCCGATAAAGGCGCGGTTCGTGATTTAGCCAAACTGGAGGAGCTTAGCTAATTATGGTTTCTCAAGAGCTCGATTATTTTCGCGCTATTATCCAAGCTAATATGGAACCACTGGCAAAAGTGACTGAGGTTAGCGAAATGGCTGAACTCAGTGCTCGCCTTGGTAATCAAGTATGGCTAAAGCGAGAAGATCAACAACCCGTTTATTCATTTAAACTACGTGGTGCATATAACAAACTAGCAAAATTACCTAAGGGCTCGGTGGTGATCACCGCATCTGCGGGTAATCATGCACAAGGTGTGGCGCTTAGTGCGTCACATCTGGGCCATCAAGCAACCATTGTGATGCCAGTCACGACTCCTGAGATCAAAGTTAACGCTGTGCGTGCGTTAGGTGGTGAAGTTGTATTACATGGCCATCATTTTGATGCTGCTAAAGCGCATGCGCTAGCTCTTACAGAGCAGCGTAATGGCGTATTTGTTCCGCCGTTTGACGATCCTGATGTGATTGTAGGCCAAGGTACTGTTGCTCGTGAATTAATGCAGCAGCTTAATCAACTTGATGCGGTGTTTATTCCTGTTGGCGGCGGTGGCTTGCTGGCTGGTATGGCTGTGTATATCAAATCTTTACGGCCTGATATTAAAGTGATTGGCGTTGAAGCCGACGAAAGTGCTTGTTTACAAGCGGCTCTAGAAGCGGGTAAGCCTGTTGAACTCGAACGAGTTGGCAGTTTTGCCGACGGGGTAGCGGTAAAAATTATCGGTGAAGAAACTTTTCGTTTAGCGCAAAAGTTTTGTGATGAAGTGGTGACTGTCACGGGCGATGAGATCTGCGCTGCAATGCAAGATATTTTTGTCTCAACCCGTGCTATCGCAGAGCCATCCGGTGCACTTGCAACTGCTGGGCTGAAAAAGTGGAGCCAACAAACCGGTCATAAAGGCCTGCATTTGGCGGCTATACTATCAGGCGCAAATTTAAATTTTGATCGCCTGCGTTATGTAGCTGAACGTACTGCACTGGGGGAGAAAAACGAAGCATTATTTGCAGTGACCATTAATGAAGAGAAAGGCAGCTTTAAACAGTTTTGTGCCTCATTAGGCGGCCGTGCAATTACTGAGTTTAACTACCGTTATGCTGGTCCCGGTGAAGCACAAATTTTTGTGGGTATTGCCTTGCGTCAAGGCCAGCAAGAATTAGATGAGTTGAAAGCGGACTTGACTACCAATGGCTATCAATTTTGTGACTTATCAGATAACGAACTGGCTAAATTACATGTACGATATATGGTTGGTGGTAAAGCGCCAGAGCAGCTCCATGAGCGCTTATTACGCTTTGAGTTTCCTGAATATCCAGGTGCATTAGCGCGCTTTTTAGATACGTTAGGCAGCAATTGGAATATTACGCTGTTTCATTATCGCAACCATGGTGGGTCTATGGGGAATGTATTAGCCGGTTTTGCTATTGAGCCAACTCAATATGAGGTATTTAACGAGCATCTAAACCGTTTGGGTTACAGTGTACAAGATGAAACACAAAACCCGTGTTTTACCCAGTTTTTAACAACTCAAGCACCTATAGATAGAGCTAAAGCCGCTAATAATTAAATAGATTGCCAAACTAGCCTAAGATACGAATTCAGCATTTTGCGCTAGTTTGGCTATAAGTACCTAAATTGAATTGTTTTTTCAATCCAGTTGATATGCAAAAGGCTTGGGTTAATCGAATATTTTATCTATAGTTAGGTTAATATAATTAAACTAATTAGAGCATGCTTTGCTATTTAAAGGACTGAAATTTAAGTTATCCGCTGCATTGATTATTTTTTGCGGACAAAGCAGTGCAACGACTGATATCACTTTACAACTAAAGTGGACCCATCAATTTCAATTTGCTGGTTATTATATGGCCCAGCAACAAGGCTTTTACCAAGCAGCTGGGTTAAATGTAACAATTTTACCTGCCGATCCTGATAACCCAGATACTTTTTCTAATGTGCTGTCAGGCCAAGCACAGTTTGGTGTGGCGCATTCGGGTATTTTACAGCAGCGCATTGCGGGTAAACCGCTAGTAGCAATGGCGGCTATATTACAGTTTTCGCCTTATTGTTGGATGGTAAAAAAAAGCTCTGATATTTTTCATCCTCGAGACTTTGCTGATAAACGTATTAGTAGTATTAGCCGTAAAGAAAATGCTGAATTACTGGTGATGTTAGAACGCAGTGGTATCCAAACAGATGATTTACCAGCTTATGCAGGGGATAGCAGTAGTGAAGATTGGTTAGCAGGCGCCATTGATGCGATGCAAGTATATGTGACGAATGAACCGTATACGATGCGTGAGCAAGGTATAGATCATAGGCTTATTTGTCCGCAGAAATATGGGATTAATGTTTACAGTGACATTCTTTACACGACTGAAAATATGCTCAGGCAGCACCCACAAGAGGTAGAGGCTTTCTATCAAGCCAGTTTAAAGGGATGGCGCTATGCCATGATGCATATGGATGAAGCAATTGCATTAACCCAGCATCAATACGCACCTGATAGAAGTTTTGCTCAACTCGCTTATGAAGCTGAAGTGTTGAGTGATTATATTTTACCTGCAGGGACGAACCTAGGCGCAATGTCGATCGCGAAATGGCGTTTGATTGCTGACTTATACGCAATAGAGCAAAGCGCTTTTAATCAAGCGCAAGATGGCTTTATTTATCAGTATGCTGAGCCCGAAAAAATTAATATGTCTTGGATGCTAATAGCCGCAATTATAATTAGTTTGTTATCCATTCCACTTTATTTACGCTTGATGCTAAGAAAAAGCGTATAATGCTTAAACGAATAGACCATCACAAAATCACATGAACCTTGCTGAGCAGTTTACAGCCTTAGATAATTTATTACACGACACTCGCCAATATTGGCAATGCACCGCGTTCGATTTTGATCAATTGCCATGGCCTGAACTAGAGCAAGCCTTGACGGCTTTGGATGATCAACAGGTTGCAGATCTCGATAGTGATCAGCCTGCACTGTATCAATTTATTAGCCCGTATGTTCCCGTCATTAACGATTTAGCTGCGTTGTGTGAGCTACCTCAAGCCTTAGTGACTCGCACCGAGTATCCATTTTGGATCAGCAATGGTATTAAGGGTCGCAAATTCACGCAGCTGCAAGACTTTGTTGCTTCACTCGGGCAAGCTCCTACTTTACCTGTTCTAGAATGGTGCGCAGGGAAAGGTCATTTAGGGCGTATGTTGGCCTATAATCAAGCACCAGAAGTTCACAGTATAGAACTACAACAGCATTTATGTGAGCAAGGTCAGCACAGTGCCCAGCAACAAGGGCTGGCTATGCGCTTTAGCCAAGCTGATGTGCTGGTTGATGAAGTTACAGGGTATTTTAAGCCGCGCCAACATGCGGTAGCACTGCATGCATGCGGGGCATTACATCAAACCTTTATGAATTGTGCCGTAAGCGCGCAAACACAAAAAATTAGCTTGTCGCCGTGTTGTTATCATTTATTTACCGACAATGATTATCAAGCAATGAGCGAGCTTGCTCGTCTTAGTAAGCTAAAGTTAACTCACCGTGATTTAAAGTTAGCCTTGCAAGAGACCGTAACGGCGCCCTCACGGGTTGATAAAATACGTAGAACCGAAGTGCAGTGGCGGTTAGGTTTTGATGCCCTTAGAAAGACACTGACTGGGGAGCAGCATTACGTTAGCGTGCCTTCAGTTAACAAGGCGATTTTTTCAGATTCATTTAAAGCTTTTTGTGCATGGGCTGCAAACAAAAAATCATTGAGTTTACCGCAATACATTGATTATGATTACTTTTTGGCTAAAGGGGAAATGCGCAAAAAAGTAACTGAGCGTATTGAACTGGTCCGTCATGTGTTTAGAAGGGCAATTGAAGTTTGGCTTGTGCTCGATCGTGCTTTATATTTGCAACAACAAGGTTATCAAGTCACTGTGCAGACGTTTTGCGAAAAACACTTAACGCCGCGCAATATTTTGATTCAAGCCACCGTCAAAGATAGAAAAGAGATGTCATGAGAAAGTTAAAAAATTTATTCGAAAATAATAAACGTTGGGCTGAACGCACGTGTAAAGATGATCCAGAATTTTTTAAAATTCTGTCAATGCAACAAAATCCAGAGTACTTGTGGATTGGTTGTTCAGACTCTCGGGTACCTGCCAATGAAATTGTTGATTTAATGCCTGGTGAGTTATTTGTTCATCGTAATGTAGCTAATGTAGTGGTGCATACCGACCACAACTGTTTGTCAGTGATGCAGTACGCTGTTGAAGTGCTAAAGGTAAAGCACATTATGGTGGTAGGTCACTATGGCTGTGGCGGCGTGCAGGCGGTGCTTAACGATGCTAAGTTTGGTTTAATTGATAACTGGCTACGTCATGTCGGTGATGTAAAAGAAAAATACATTGCAAAAATAGATGCTCTAGCTGAGAAAGACCGCCTTAATAGCTTGATTGAACTTAATGTTATTGAGCAAGTGCGCAATGTTTGCCGTACTAATATTGTTCAAGAAGCTTGGTTGCGAGGCCAAGATCTGACCATTCATGGTTGGGTTTATGGTTTAGCGAATGGTCACTTAAATGATTTAGAGTCCGTTGTGACCTGTGCCGATGAAGTAACTGATACTTATAAGAGTGCGGCATTGAAAGTATTTGATCGCTACGTTGGAGCGCTGTAGCGCCATTGCTTTGTTAGCAAGCAAGCTAGCTATATATGCTAGCTTTGCTAGGCAAGTAAATTCAGCACTATTTTGATGCTTTTCGCTTACGATATTGCAGGGGTGTTTCAAAAGTAAAACTGTGAAAGGCGTGACAAAAGTGAGCGTGATCATAGTAACCACATTGTAATGCAATATCAGTCATTGATATTTGGCTATCAGCGAGTAAGGTACGCGCGCTTTTGAGGCGATAAAACTGCTGTAATTGAGCTGGACTCACCCCCGCTTCTTTTTTTAAACGACGTTCAAGTGTTCGCCGAGTAAGCCCTAGTTGCTTACTTACAACGGTTGTGCAGTCATTAAGTTGTACCAGTTGCTTAATGACTTTTAGGGTGTTGTTGGCAACCAACTGCTTACTCATTGCTTGGGTTAGTAACCATTGTTCAAGAAAGAACAGTAGGCTTGTCAATGGGCTATTTTGCATTCTCTCAACACAGGCTAGTAAACTGCTATACCAGCTTGGCGTAAAATCGTGGCCTAGTAAGTAATCTTTTTCAGCTAGTTCGTGTAAGGATATTCCTAATAAGTGATATGCGCCGCAAGGTGCGAAGCGAACGCTTAGTAAAGAATCTAAAGTACTGAAGGTTTTAGCCTGAGTATGACGATTAAATGCGAATGTAATTACAGGCGTGGTAAGGCTTAAATCAATTGTTAGACTTGCACCTGCATCAGGGTAGCGTTTTTCTTTAAATAACTGCGCTGTTTGCGTATTTTTAAAGCCTATTTTCCAATAGCATTGCACCCAATCAGCTAAGCGCTGATCGGGTGCAAATGTTTGAAAGTTTAAATGAGGTAATGGATCATTTAACAATAAAATGGCCATATATTTAGCCTGCTTACTTAGTGCTTATCGTGTTTTCTTCGGCGCGTAAGGTGAGCACTTCATAGCCATCTGCGGTGACGGCAATCGTATGCTCCCACTGAGCAGAGAGCTTTTTATCGCGAGTAACGACAGTCCAACCATCGGGTTTGGTTTTTATTTTTGCCGCACCTTGGTTGATCATAGGTTCAATGGTAAAGGTCATGCCCTCTTTTAGTTGCACGCCAGTATTGCGCTTACCATAGTGCAAAACTTGTGGCTCTTCATGCATTTGCTCGCCGATACCATGGCCACAATATTCACGGACTACGCTATAACCATTACTATGAGCAAAGTTTGCGATGGCATTGCCAATATCGCCTAGCCTAATTCCAGGTTTAACCATCTTGATACCTTGCCACATCGCTTCATAAGTTTTATCAACCAAGCGCTTTGCCAGCGGGGATACTTCACCAAGCATATACATTTTGCTGGAATCGGCAATGTAACCGTTTTTTTCAAGCGTAATATCAATATTGACTATATCACCAGACTTTAATACTCGTTTAGGATCAGGAAAACCATGGCACACCACTTCATTAACCGAACTGTTTAATACATAAGGGTAATCGTATTGACCTTTACTTGCTGGGCGCGAGGCAAGGTTGTCGACAATATAGCGTTCCACTAAATCATTAATTTCCATGGTGGTGATCCCAGGGATCACTAAGGGATCTAAGTAAGCAAATACCTTGGCAAGTAAACGGCCCGATTCTCGCATAAGCGCTATTTGCTCAGGGGTTTTAATAATTATGTCACTCATGTCTGGACTCCCCAGTACTTACATCAGCTTGCGCAAGTTGTTGCTTGATAATTTCAGCATAGGTCATGGTTGGGTTTAATTCGGCTAACATACCGATTTTTATCCAGTATTCAGATTGTGAGTTGATTGAACGCACCATAGTGGTACTGGCTTTGCGTATTTCTTCGTGGAGCTGGTCGCTAATTTTTACGATACCCATAACACTGCCTATATATAAAACGTATATGAATCGTATATACATGTGCCTGTGATTGCAAGTTTACTGTTTTATAGGTAATAAAAAAGCAGCTAATGTAGCTGCTTTATAATGATCTGTTTGTAATCACTTATTGTGCATCATCGCTATTTTTAGCAACCAATTGTTGCTCAAGTAGCGCGACTTTAGCTTCAAGCTCAGTGAGTTTTTCACGGGTGCGGATCAATACTTGGCTTTGTACATCAAACTCTTCGCGGCTGACGAAATCCATCTCAGCAAGTTTGTTTTGAATGGCCTGTTTGGTTTTTGCTTCAAAGGTATCGGCAAGGTTTTTAACACCTTGTGGCATATTACTTGAAATCTGTTTGGCAATTTCTTCAATTTTTGCTGGGTTGATCATATTCTTCCCTTACTGTCACTAAAATGATAATAGCTAATATTACCTTATTGGCTAGGCGTATTGTAGTGATTACGTTAAAATTGCCCGTCTTTATGCAATCTCTTTGGTCAATATGAAACTCAATCCTAAACAAGATGAAGCGGTAAAATACATTAGTGGGCCATGCTTAGTATTGGCTGGAGCGGGATCTGGAAAAACTCGTGTAATTACTAATAAAATCGCTTACTTAGTGCAAAAATGTGAGTACCAAGCGCGAAATATTGCAGCTGTGACCTTTACTAACAAAGCGGCTAAAGAGATGCGTGAGCGGGTGATGCAAACGTTAGGTAAGCAAGAATCAAAAGGTTTATGGGTTTCAACTTTTCATACCTTAGGGCTTGAGATCATTAAAAAAGAACTTACAACGCTGGGCTTTAAACCGGGTTTTTCGTTATTTGATGATCAAGACACCAATCAGTTATTAGGTGACTTAACGGAAGAAGAATTAAAGAAAGACAAAGATCTACTCAATCTACTGAAAATGCAAATAGGCAGTTGGAAGAACGAATTAATTCTACCAGAGCAAGCCATTCGTGAGGCCCGTGAACCACAAAAAGCTTTATTTGCGCAATTATATGCTCGTTATCAAATTCAGCTACGTGCTTACAATGCACTCGATTTTGATGATTTGATCATGATCCCGACTATTTTACTCACCACCAATGCTACCTCTCGCGAGCGTTGGCAGCAGCGGTTTCGCTATTTACTGGTGGATGAATATCAAGATACCAATACCAGCCAATATCAATTAGTTAAGTTGCTTGTAGGTGAACGCGCTCGCTTTACTGTGGTAGGCGATGACGACCAATCAATTTATTCATGGCGTGGGGCACGACCGCAAAACTTAGTGTTGTTGAGTAAGGATTTTCCGGGCTTACGATTGATTAAGCTTGAGCAAAACTACCGCAGTGCTGGGCGAATTCTAAAAGCAGCCAATATTTTGATCGCCAACAACCCCCATGAGTTTGAGAAAAAGCTATTTAGTGAACTCGGTTATGGCGAGCCGATCAAAGTGATTGGCTGTCGTGATGAAGAACACGAATCAGAGCGTGTGGTTGCAGAGATCATCTCGCATAAGTTTATGAAGCGCACTAGCTATAAAGACTACGCTATTTTGTACCGTGGTAATCATCAAGCCCGAGGCTTTGAAAAATCACTAATGAGCAACCGTATTCCGTATAAAATTAGTGGTGGTACCTCGTTTTTCTCTCGTTCTGAAATCAAAGACATCATGGCGTATTTACGCTTACTAGTGAATCAAGATGACGATAATGCGTTTTTACGTATCGTAAATACGCCGCGCCGTGAGATTGGCACAGTGACGCTTGAAAAACTGGGAACCTTGGCGAATGAAAAACATGCTAGTTTATTTGCCACCTGTTTTGATAATGACTTAGGCTATCGCTTAAAAGGGCGAGGGTTAAATTCGCTAGCGGGCTTTGCTCGCTGGGTGGTTGAACTGTCGGACAATGCAGTGCGTGGTGATACGCTTGAAGCCGTAAAAGATTTAGTAAGACAAATCAATTATGAAGCATACTTGTACGAATCATCGCCCAGCGCTAAAGCAGCCGAAATGCGGATGAAAAATGTTTCAGAGTTATATCGCTGGATCACTGATATGCTCACAGGAGACGCGGATAATCCACCGCTGACGCTAGCGGAAGTGGTTAGTAAGTTAACCCTACGTGACATGCTAGAGCGCAATGAAGAAGAAGACGAAAGCGATGCAGTACAATTACTTACCTTACATGCATCAAAAGGTTTAGAATATCCTTATGTGTTTATGGTGGGCATGGAAGAAGGGTTATTGCCACATCAGGTCAGTATTGATGAAGATAACGTTGATGAAGAGCGCCGCTTAGCCTATGTAGGCATTACCCGCGCGCAGCAAGAGCTGACCATGACCTATGCGAAAATTCGTCGCCAATTTGGCGAAACATCGCAAACCGAGTTGAGCCGGTTTGTCCAAGAATTACCCCAAGATGATTTGGCCTTTGAAAATAAAAAAGCACCGAATACCCAAGCCGAGCGAATGGAAAAAGGTCAAGCAAGAGTTGCTAATTTACGCGCGATGTTGAAAAAGCCAGAGTAACTGAATTACGCTTAATTTAATAATTGCTCGGTAGCAGGCGCAGATGTTGCAGTGGGGCTATTAATGGCATGCTGCTTACCTATGAATAGCATTAGCCCATGGCTGTCGAGCAAGGCTCTATAATTGAGGATTGAAGGGCCTTTTGCGATCACTTTAACTTGTTTTATTTTAGTAATTGCGAGTATGCCTTGCAGTTGTAAATCAAAGCTTTTTTGTTGTAGCACTCGTTTACTAAAAGTGGAACTAAGTAGTAAATAATCAAAATTAAGCTCGCAAAGTAAATTAAGTTCGCAACGATCTTTGGCAAAATCATTTAAACCAATTGAATAACCTAGCTCAATGAGCATTTTCAAATTACTAATTTGCACAGCGGAAGCGTAACGGATCTCTTGCTCATTAAATAATAAACAAATTTGTTTTTTTATACTCTGACTTTGCATCGTTTGACACAATGCTTGAAACTCAATTTTCTCAAGTAATAGACCAGAGCATGGAAATAACACCTTATCCAATTGCGCTGCCTGGATCTGTTGGCAGGCTTTGGTTAATAATTGTAGTTCAACCTCGAGTTGCTGTGCTTTATCTGCGGCAAACTTCTTTAAGATTTCAAAACTAGTGCTACCAAGTACAGGATGCTCGCCGAATGCTTCAAGTAAAGATTCCGATTGATGCTGTTCATCGAGGGTGATGATTTCAGAGCAGCGAAAGTGCATTGGTAAAGAATCTAAGTGATGGCTACTCTCTAACTCATAAGTACTCGTGCCTGCACTGAGTAAGGGGTGATAAAACTCAAAGCGGCTGCGGCCTGCATTTTTGGCGTAATACATAGCGGCATCTGCATCACGAATAATTTCATCAGTATGCTTATAGCTTGTTTTAGAGTAGGTAATGCCGACACTTGCACCACTTTGTACACAAATACCTTTCATGCAAAATGGTTTTTTCATCAGTTCTATTATGCGTTTAGCTACATCTTCTGCTTGCTGGCGATCGGTTAAGTGAGTTAATAAAATTACAAATTCATCGCCACCTAAGCGAGCAAGTAAATCATGCTCACGAATGCACTGCGAAAACGACTCGCTAACACCAATTAAAAACTGATCCCCCGCTTGATGTCCTAATTGATCGTTAATATCCTTAAATTTATCTAAATCGATAAACAGTACGGCAAACTGCTGCTCAGGGTAGCGTTGATAATGCTGTAAGGTTTTTTCTAGCTGAGTTAAGAATAAACTACGGTTAGGTAATCCGGTGAGCGGATCATGATGGGCATCATGGTATAGCTGTTGTTCTATTTTCTTACGCTCTTCAATTTGCATTTGTAAATGCATATTGGTTTGACGAATTTCTTTGGTTTTTTCTGCGACTCTATGTTCTAACTGTTGATGACTCTGTTTTAAGGCTTGGGCTGCTAAATGAGCCTGCAAAACAGTGGCGATCTGATGTGAAACGAAGGTAATAAGTTCAAAATCGTCTTGGTCAAAAACATGTTTATTATTATATGCTTGGCAGGTTATTAGGCCAATAACACCTTGCGCAGTTTTAAGTGGTGCTCCCAGCCAACTGGTTGCTGAATGTAAGTCAGTGCAAGGCTCTGGGCGTTCTACTTCGCCAGATTTTAGAAGCTTCTCGGCACGAGCAGAGTCGATTAATTGGGTTTGCTCGGTACGAAGTACCAGTTCGCTGTAACCTTTAGCAAAAGGGCGCGGCTTGGTGTTTTCGTTAAATTCATCTACACAATAGGGGAAGTTTAACCAGCCGGTTTCTCGGTCGTACAAAGCAATATATAAGTTTTTAGCGTAAGTTATTGATTTTATTATTTCATGTACTTGTAAGTAGACTTCATCAATGTGCTTAGTTTGTGTTGCTAATTCTGAGATTTTAAATAGAATTTGCTGCCGTGCGAGGGTTTTTTTATGCTGCTCTACTTCAAGGTTAAGTGCTTCATTACTTTGCGTTAAAGCGCGGGTTCTTATTTTTACTTCTGATTCCAGCAGTTCACGCTTTTTAACCCGCTCGATAGCTGTCGATAAATATAAAGACATCACTTCCAGAAGTTCAATTTGTTGCTCAGAGTAACACTGTTCTTTATCGTAGCTTTGTGCGACTAGCACTCCGATAATGCGCTTCTCTCGATATACAGGTACACCCACCCAGTGTTCTGCGGGTGTGCCAAGTACTTTGAATAATCCTTTATCCGCAGCGGCTTGCATTTCTTCACCTTGGAAGTAGGTGGTTTTGCCTTGTTTAAACACATAGCCAGTAACGCCTTGAATAAAATTGTGATCTTGATTAAGAGGCACCGAAATACCATCTTTTTCATCAGCAAAATAAGAAAGCTCCAATGTGTTACTAAATTGATTTAATAGCACCACGTAAAAGCTTTTGCTAGGCACATAATCTTGCAAAATATTGTGGATTGCAGGGTACAGTAGTGTTAATTCGGCAACAGAGCTGGCTTGCTCTGATAATTGGATCAGGGCATTTTGTAAGTGGTGGGATTGCTTATATTTTTGGACTAAAGCTTTTAAACGATTATTCTTATGCTCTAGTTTATGTAATAAAGCCGCTTTATCTTCCAATGACAGTAACCGATTTTTATTATTGTATATTTATTGGGCTTATATTTTCACTTTTTAGGCGAATCGTCAAGCGGACAATAGTATTAGAAAGTGATAATAATAAATAGTGATAAAGGTAGGGGATGCTTTATTTTTATAATAAAAAAGGCTGATTTAAATCAGCCTTTATAAAAATACAGTACAGTATTAAGTATTAATTTTTGCTCATGAACTCAATGGCGGCTTGTAGCTCATCATCAGAACAATCCATACATGTGCCTTTTGGCGGCATTGCATTAAAGCCATTAATAGCATGATTTAAAAGTGTATCAGCACCTTTAGCTAAGCGTGGAGCCCAATCATCAGCTGATTTTGGAGCACCAAGTGCGCCAGTACCATGACATGCAAAACATGCAGCTTGGTAAACTTGTTCACCAGTGCGAGGACCTGTTGGCACTTCAGCAACGGCTGCTTTATCGCCTTCAAAGTAAACGGCACCAACTGGTGCGATACGTTTTTTGATCGCATCTTCAGTCATAGAGTTATCATATGGCTGTGCGTATGCGGTGGTTGCTAGCAATAATAATGCAGCTGATAGTTTTTTCATTTTGCCTTGCTCACTTCGATTTGAACGTGATCAATCACGATAGATGACGGAATTTAGAACGATTATAACGCTTAGCCGCAATTTATAAAACGCTGAGAGCTGTTTTTATTTTGAAAAAACGACATTTTTTGCGTTAGCGCAAAAAATGTCGTTATAAAACTCAGAAATTGTTCGCAAATGGTTTAACACATTTTAATGACCGCTCTGACGAGTTTTTCAATGCCTGCATCGGCATCTAAAATAGATTCTGCAAGCATGTATGCTGGTGTGCTTACGAGTTTGTGTTGCTCGTCAATAACAATGTCATTAACTGGGCAAGTAATGTGCTGAGCCCCTAATTTTTGTAATGCATCGGCAGTATCAACATCATTGCCTATGGTTGCTTTAACTCCATTGCCGTAGATCAACGGGATCATAGCGGGTGCTATACACATATAACCTGCTGCTTTATTAGTATCTGCAAATGCTTTTCCTACACGCAGCATCTCAGCGTGTAATTGTGCTTGTGTGCCATTAATGGCAAAATCACAGAGGTTTTTAGCTGCGCCAAAACCGCCAGGTACTATTAACGCGTCAAAGTCATTAGCGTCCAATTCGGATAGTGCTTTTATATCCCCTCTGGCAATACGTGCCGCTTCAACCAGTACGTTGCGATTTGGCTGCATTTCTTCGCCATTGAGGTGGTTGATGGTATGTAATTGTTCAATATCAGGGGCAAAGCATTGGTAGCTTGCGCCAGCTTTAGCAATATGTAATAAGGTTAATACGGCCTCGTTGATCTCTGCACCATCATAAACCCCACAACCTGCTAAAATTACAGCTATTTTTTTCATATTATTGGCCCTTATTTATGTTTCATAAAGTTAGTTTAGCATGGCTTTTTAGTGTTCGTCGTGACCTTTGTAAGATCATTTTATGATCTTGCAGATGATCGATTAAAGATTATTTTTACTTTTTTAATTCATCTGAGGATGAGTAAAAACGTGCTATATGCTTTTTTAAAAGATGAGTAAGAGGAAAAAATTATAAAGGATCACTATGATCTTTGATCCATTGTGATAGAATGCTCGTCCGGTTATTTACAAGGGATGAATTAACCGTTATTAGTTGTACCAAAAAGCACAATGAAGGGAAGCGATAAAATGCTTTTCCACATTGCTATAAAAATAATAAAAAAAGAACCTCGCATTATCTTTTTTAAATAAAACAAACGCTTACTGTTTTTCTAGGTAGTTTTAACTACTTTGGAGGAATCCTTTGTGGGTGTTATCTACATAGTTATCCACAGCTTGCTCTTATTTGCTTGCTTAAACAAAGTTTAATTGGCAGTCGTTTTATGTGTGCCCTTATGGCATGCTTATAATTATTTCGTTTTCTCTCATTTAGGATCCAATTACACCATGGCTCAGATCCCTGAAAATCCACTTATTTTAGTTGATGGCTCATCATATTTATTTCGTGCATATCATTCACCACCACATTTAACTAACTCAAAAGGTGAGGCTACAGGCGCTATTTATGGCGTAGTTAATATGATGAAAAGTTTGATCAAGCAGTACGATCCCAGTCATATGGTGGTGGTTTTTGATGCTAAAGGGAAAACGTTTCGTAATGATATGTACAGTGAATACAAGGCCAATCGCCCACCGATGCCTGATGACTTACGTACGCAAATAGCACCACTACATAAGATTATTAAAGCGATGGGTTTTCCGCTTATTAGCATCGAAGGTGTAGAAGCCGATGATGTGATTGGCACATTTGCGCGCATTGCCTCAGAGCAACAGCGTCATGTATTGATTTCAACTGGCGATAAAGATATGGCTCAGTTAGTTAATGAGCATGTCACTTTGATCAATACTATGACTGATAGTATTTCAGATCCTGAAACGGTGCTTGAAAAGTTTGGGGTTGGCCCTGAGCTCATTATCGACTACTTGGCGTTAATGGGCGATAAAGTCGATAACATTCCTGGTGTAGATGGCTGCGGCCCTAAAACAGCGGTTAAGTGGTTGCAAAAATATGGCTCATTACAAGGTGTGCTTGAACATGCTGGGGAGATCAAGGGGAAGATCGGTGAGAAACTGGCTGCCGCTGTTGATCATTTACCACTAAGTTATGAACTGGCTACGATCAAATGCGACGTTGAGGTTGAATCTGATCTAGACACTTTCAAACTGCAAGAGCCTAATCGTGATGAATTAATTGCCTTATATGGCGAATGTGAATTCCGTCGTTGGTTGGCTGAATTACTGGATAATCCAAAAGATGCCGATACCCATTTGGCTGTGCCAAGTGAAGCGAATGAACTACCTCAAGTTGCAGACGCTCACTATGAAACCATTCTCACACAGGCACAATTAGATACCTTAGTTGAGCAACTGAATAAGGCTGAACTTTTTGCGTTTGATACCGAGACGACTAGCCTTGATTACATGCAAGCCAAACTTGTTGGGATGAGCTTTGCAGTAAAAGCTGGTGAAGCGGTGTATTTACCTATAGCCCATGATTACCCAGGTGCGCCAGAGCAGTTAAGCTTAGAGACGGTAATGGCTAAGCTAGGGCCAATTCTAGCAGATGAAAATAAAGCGAAAGTAGGGCAAAACCTTAAATACGATAAAAGCGTATTAGCCAATGCTGGCTTTGAGCTCAAAGGTATAAAGTTCGATACCATGCTTGAATCTTACGTATTTAATAGCGTAGGCACGCGTCATGATATGGATTCATTAGCACTTAAATACTTAGGTCATAAAAATATTAGCTTTGAAGAGATTGCTGGTAAAGGCAAGAAACAGCTAACCTTTAACCAAATTGAACTTGAAAAAGCCGCGCCGTATGCCGCTGAAGATGCGGATATTACTCTGCGCTTGCATGAGGTGTTATGGCCAAAAATAGCGGCTGATGAAAAGCTTAAATCAGTGTTTGAAGAGATTGAGCTACCGCTGCTGAGTGTTATTTCAGATATTGAACGTACCGGTGTCGCAATTGATAGTAAAATGTTAGCAGCGCATAGCCAACGTTTAGGTGAGCGACTTATTGAGCTGGAAAAAGAAGCTTTTGACATAGCTGGCGAACCGTTTAATTTAAGTTCACCAAAGCAGCTACAAGTGTTGTTGTTTGAAAAACTTGAACTACCGGTTATTAAAAAAACCCCGAAAGGTGCGCCATCTACCGCTGAAGAAGTGCTGCAAGAGCTCGCTCATGATTACCCATTACCGAAAGTGATCATTGAGCATCGTGGTTTATCTAAGCTTAAATCGACTTACACCGATAAACTGCCGTTAATGGTCAATGAGCAAACTAACCGTGTGCATACCTCTTACCATCAAGCGGTTACAGCAACGGGACGCTTAAGTTCTACTGATCCTAACTTACAAAATATCCCAATTCGTTCAGAAGAAGGACGCCGCATTCGTGAAGCTTTTATCGCAGCGGATGGCTACAAAATAGTGGCAGCCGATTACAGTCAAATTGAACTACGGATCATGGCGCACTTATCGCAAGATAAAGGTTTGCTCAATGCGTTTGCTAATGGCCTTGATGTACACAGTGCTACTGCTGCAGAGGTATTTGGTGTTACGCTAGAAGAGGTGACGACTGATATGCGCCGAAAAGCCAAAGCGGTTAACTTTGGTTTAATTTATGGTATGTCGGCATTTGGCCTCGCGCGTCAACTTGATGTACCACGCCATGAAGCACAGCATTATATTGATAAGTATTTTGAGCGCTTCCCAGGAGTGCTTGAGTATATGGAATCAACCCGTGAAAAAGCAGCTGAAAATGGCTACGTTGAAACTATTTTTGGCCGACGTTTACACTTACCTGAGATCAACGCCCGTAATGGTGCGCGTCGTAAAGGAGCGGAGCGTGCTGCAATCAACGCACCGATGCAAGGCACAGCCGCCGATATTATTAAAAAGGCCATGCTAACGGTAAATAAATGGGTGTATGAACAGGCACCAAGTACCGTTAAGTTACTAATGCAAGTACACGATGAATTGGTATTTGAAATCAAAACAGACTGTGTAGAGCAATATACAGCTGAGATTTGTCAGTTAATGTCAGATGCGGCAAAACTCGATGTCCCCTTGGTTGTTGAAGCCGATAGTGGTGACAACTGGGAACAAGCTCATTAATTGAGCCGACGACTATAAAAGCGCCTTCTGGCGCTTTTTTATTTTTAACTCGCTGCTGTTAATTATGCGTTAAAAAAAAATATTATTTGTAGGATTCGTTATTTGTTTATCAATTCTGCTAGTTTGTACCTGTATTTAGTTTATTTCTCACTATTAGTTTGGTAAAGTCCTCGCGTCCTCATCCTGTAGGACATCCTGTTGATGATGCACTCGCAAGGGTGCAACGTATTGATAGCTTCTCCCCAGTTTGCTATACCAACCCAGTATTAATTTACTGGGTTGTTTTTTTTATCTCGCCATTGCACTTCACTCTATCAGTGCTAACATCAATATAATTCTCATTATTAAAGGAATGCGTTATGTTTAAAACTATGGCTGTCGCCACTTTGTCCCTATCTAGTCTACTTTTGGCACCACTTGCGAATGCGGCGTGGCATGTTAATAATGATCAAAGCAAAGTGAGCTTTATCTCGATCAAATCAAATAGTATTGCTGAGGCACATTACTTTAAATCGGTCTCGGGTGGCTTATCTGATCAAGGTCAGTTTAAAGTCGAAATTGATTTGGCATCTGTTGAAACGATGATCCCAATTCGTAATGAGCGCATGACCAACTTGTTATTTGAAACTGCTAAGTTTCCTAAAGCAATTATCACTGCTGATTTAACTAAGCGCTTACAAGCAATCGCACCAGGGCAGCACCTATTAAAGGGGATTAGTGCCGAACTAGATTTTCATGGTAATAAAAAAACAATTAAATTTGATGTGTTAGCAAATATGTCGCCAATGGGTGATATCACCATCTCATCGCTTAGCCCTATTATCATCAATGCGAGTGATTTTGCTGTAACAGAAGGGATTGCCGAGCTGCAAAAATTAGCGGGCTTACCATCAATTGCAACCGCTATTCCAGTAGACTTTTCATTAACGTTAAATAAAGATAGATAATGCAAAGTTTGCCTGAGCTTGCCAAATTGCTTGAGCAACCAGGCAAGCCTTTTGATGATTGGCAGCCAGTACATTGTGGTGAGTTGCCAATTGAAATCAATGAACAAGGTGACTGGTTTTACGCAGGAAGTAAAATTAATCGCCTGGCCATGGTTAAGCTATTTGCTGCTGTGCTTTGTAAGGAGCAGGGAGCATATTATTTAAAAACACCGGTCGAAAAAATAGCTATCACAGTACGTGATGCACCTTTTATTGTGGTTGATTGGTGCTTTGAAATGACGAAGCAAGGTCAAGTGTTGTGTTGTACCGATAATTTAGCGAGAACTTGGTTAATTACACCATCACAACCTATTGTAGTACAGCACTATCAAGGGCAAGTTGTGCCATATATCCAATTACCGAATGGTTGTAGCGCGCGAGTTTCTAGAAGTGTGTTTTATCAGTGGGCTGAAATAGCCGATACTGATCAGCAAGGCTATTTCATTCAATCTGCGGGTCAACGCTTTTACTTATCGATGTAATTACGCGTCAGTATCTGTTGTTGGTTCTGCATCAGCTGGCGGGGTTGCAACGATCGGTCCTAAAAACCACTCATCTAATTTTTTTGCAACTTCAGGTAATCCAGTGCCTTTTAACGATGAAAATGCATGTACGGTAATGTCACCCTCTAATGTGCTTAATTCGCGACGAACTTGCAAAACTTGTGCTTTACGTGCACCTTGCTTTAGTTTGTCTGCTTTAGTTAATAGCGCTAGCACCGGAATTTCACTGCTAGTTGCCCAGTTAATTAAATCACGGTCTAAATCTTTTAGAGGGTGGCGAATATCCATCAGTACTACAATACCTTTTAAGCTTTGACGCTTTTGCAGGTATTCACCAAGTGATTTTTGCCATTTCTTTTTCATTTCGATTGGTACCTTAGCAAACCCATAGCCAGGTAAATCGATTAGTCGCATATTATCAACATCAGCTAATTCAAAAGTATTGATCAACTGGGTGCGACCTGGGGTTTTACTGGTACGTGCTAACTTTTGATCTGTTAAGGCATTAAGGGCGCTTGATTTACCAGCATTAGAGCGGCCAGCAAAGGCAACTTCAATTCCCGTATCAGTAGGTAATTTAGTGATATCTGGGGCGCTGGTTACGAACGACGCAGTGTTATATTTGATACGAGATTTGAGCACAGGCTCTCCTAGAAACTTAATTTAAGTATTACAGCGAGTAAACTTTCTTATTAAAGTTCACTTAAGCGGTGCATTTTATACTATTACTGGCGTATTAAAAAGCTGATTTGGACTAAGATAGCAGCCTAAAATAAGCAAAAATGATAGCTCTAAAGCTTAATCTAGGTCAAAACCCTATAATTTATAAGTTTAATATGAGTAGAAAACGTGCCAGAGAATTTATTATCGTGTAGAATATATAAATCACAACATCCATATTGTAGATGATACAGGGTCGGAAACAGAGAATTCACCATGAAAAAAATAGCACTATCTTTAACTATATTGCTTGGTGCGTTGTCAGCAAGCAACGCAACAGCATTTGATGGCGATGTAAACGCAGGTAAAGAAAAATCAGCAACGTGTGCGGCTTGTCACGGCCCAGACGGTAACGCGCCGGTTAATATCTACCCAAAACTTGCAGGCCAGCACGCAGATTACATTTATAAGCAACTTGTCGATTTGAAATCAGGCATGACTTCAGGTGGTAAAGAAGGTCGTATGGACCCTGTCATGAGCGCAATGGCAATGCCATTAAGCGATCAAGACATGAAAGACGTGGCGGCTTATTTTTCGTCACTAAATATGTCTGAAGGTGCAACCCCTAAAGATGTAGTTGAAGTTGGCGCCATGCTTTATAAAGCCGGTGATGCAGAGCGTGGTATTCCAGCATGTGCAGCATGTCATGGCCCTCGTGGTAATGGTTCATCATTAGCTAAATTTCCAAAGATCTCTTTTCAACATCCTGAATACATCAAGTCACAACTTGAAAAATTCCGTGATGGTACACGCAATAATGATTTAAATGGCATGATGCAAGATATTGCTAAAAAGCTAACAGACAAAGATATCGAAGTGCTTTCGAAGTACCTAGGCGGTCTACACTAAAGTAGTATGGTTTAGTTTTATTTTTAAGACTAAACTCTACATTAGTTACAAAAAGCAGCGTACGCTGCTTTTTTTGTACCCGTGTTCTAGTTGATATTTCCCTCTTTCTTGTAAGACATTGACCATACCAAGCTGTAAGCTAAATCTTATTTTTATTTTTGTTTTTATTATAACTTGTTGTAATTTAATGTTTTCACAATGTTGCAATTTATGTTGTGTAAGAAAAGTTATATAAATTAGTTGTAACAAAATTATTAATGCGTAAATTAACCCCTGTCGCTGAAACAATAAGAACAAAATGGATTAAACTACACGGAAAGTAGTGTGACACGATTATCGGGGATAGGCATCGGTTGATGTCACCAAGGGAATATTAAAAAAGAGTCAATGAAGACCGAGAATAATAAAATCTCATGGAAGTTTAAAATAACAATAAAATGGAATGTTACACGGAAGGTAAAAATAATAACAATATGGATAAGTAAAATAATAACAATAATAAAGACTAAAAAGTCGAAGGGAGAAGTGTCCAGTTAAATGGTCGCTCAGATTAGCAGGCGGTAGAGATGTTTTCTCTACCGCCTTTTTATTTGTCCTGTTACAATAGCCACCGTTTAGAAAGTGCGCTAGTAGTCGAGTTACCCAACCTCAATCCGCACAAACCGAATTCTTCTGGCAAGGCCAGCATTGCAACGCCAAAAACGCGCGTTGTGCAAAACCTCTTAAGTGAGATGATCAAGATATGAGCAGAAAGAAAAAGTCACGTAAAATCCCGTCTAACGGTCCGGTTCGTTTAAGCCAAGATAAGCTTAAAGAAATGCGTGCGTTAAAAGAGCAACGCGTTAAAAAAACCAAAGGTGCTAAACCAGGGTCACGTAATTCGATTGAGACTTTGCAACCAGAAAGCAAAACCAATCAGCAAAATAAAGACAAGCGTGTTGGCAGCAAAAAGCCAATTCCTTTGATTGCTGTTGCGCCTGAGCCGGTTATTGAACTTAAACGTAACTTAAAGCCACAAGTTGAACTGAAAAAAGTCGTACAACCTGAGCTTTCACCAGAGCAAGAACTTGAAGCGCTAGAGAACGATGAGCGTTTATTAAAACTGGTTGAGCTGCATGAAAGTGGCCAAATGTTAACTGGTAAAGATGCTAAATACTTTAATAGCCGTATTGCACGTCATCAAGAGTTATGTGAATTGCTTGGCATTGAAGACGATGCAGATGACTTTGCTGACGAACAGTTCAGTGACGAAGGCAATAGCGATTTTGATCATTATTTGTCGAACGATTTAGCCAACGAGTGGTTAGATGATGACGAGGATGATAAATAATGAATATGCTGATCTTAGCTCTGTGTGTTGGTGCTGTGATCATTGCAGGGCTGGCATTTTATGCTGGCCAATTACTGTATAAGCTCAGTGCGCAAAAAAAGCTAATAGCGAAAGAGCAAGCAAAGCAACAAGCCAAGCTCGCTCAATCGCGTTTAGAACGCAATGCAAAGCTGGCTGATAGCATTCATCTAATCGCTCGCGCAATGCATCAAGAGCAGTGTGAGTACTCTGAAGGATGCTTGCGTATATGGGTGCTAATGTCGCAATATAGCTTTGCAGACGATGATGATTTATCAAAACGTTATCCGGGCATATTCGCAATGTATGAAGTCGTAAAAGAAATGCCAACTCATGATGCGCGTAAAAAATATTCTAAAAAAGAAATATTTAAACAGGATACTGTGCGCTGGCGTGCTGAAGAAAGTAATGCCGAGGCAATCAAAGCTGATTGTGAGAAAATCCTTGAAGATTTCAAAGCAGCGCCAGGCAGCGAGAATGTGGTTTTTAATTAGATTTGTGATAACACATAAAGCAAAAGCAGACCTAGGTCTGCTTTTTTGTGCGTGGTAACTAAATCACCCGTGAAAAGCGGGTGTTTTTAATGTGTTGCTGCAAGTAAGTATCAAAGCACATGCAAATGATACGAATAAACAAATTACCGCGCGCAGTGACGGTGATCAATTTTTCATTGATAACAACCATACCATCAGCAATTAATGGCTCAAGGGCGCTGAGGGAGCTGGCAAAGTAGTCTGCGAAGTCGAGTTGGTACTTATCTGCAATACTTTTCATATCCAGCTGAAAATGACAGATCAGTTGTTTGATTACTTCAGCGCGTATTAGGTCATCACTATCTAGTTGCATGCCTTTAGTAATTGCACTGCCGTGTTGAGTTTCTATCGCGTGGTAATACTGTTTTAGCTGTTTTTGATTTTGTAAAATAGCGGTGCCAATTTGCGAAATCGATGACACACCCAACCCGAGTAAATCGCAGTCACCATGCGTGGTGTAACCTTGAAAGTTACGATGCAATTGTTGGCTATTTTGTGCCACGGCTAATTCATTGCTGGTTTTGGCAAAATGATCCATACCAATGAATTGATATCCTGCTTCACTCATTTGCTCCAGGGTATTTTTAAACATGGAGAGTTTATCGTGAGCGCTGGGTAAATCGGCGTCTTTAATTTTTCGTTGTGCGGCAAAGCGCTCAGGTAAATGCGCATAGTTAAACACAGAGACACGATCAGGGCTCAGCTCAATAAGCTGCTCTATGGTTTCTTTAAAGCTCTGAGGTGTTTGTAAAGGCAGGCCATATATCATATCTGCATTGATTGACTTGAAGCCAAGCTCACGTGCTTCACTGATCAAGCTTTTTACTGCATCAGCACTTTGCGGGCGATTAACCGCAAGTTGAACCTCATCATTGAAGTCTTGAATACCAAATGACACACGATTAAAGCCTAAAAAGCGTAAGTGTTTTAACATATCATCGGCAAGCGAGCGGGGATCAATTTCAATTCCGCGTTCAGCATCATGAGCAAAGTTAAAATGCTGTTCGAGTATGCCAATTAAACGCGCCATTTGCGCCGCAGTTAAAAAGGTTGGCGTGCCCCCGCCTAAATGTAATTGCTCTACTTGGTAACTGGTAAATAGCGCTGCTTGCGCGATGATCTCTTGCTCTAAATAATCGAGGTAGAGATCTGCTTTTGATTGATGGCGGGTGATCACTTTATTGCAGCCGCAGTAATAGCAAAGCTGGCTACAAAAGGGGATATGAATATAGACAGAGAGGCTGTTGGTTGATGATGAGTTGATAGCCTTAATCAAATCATGCTGCTGGTAGCCATCACTAAACGACAAGGCGGTTGGATAAGAGGTGTATCTTGGCCCCGAAATATTGTATTTGTTTATTAAGTCTTGATCCCACTTTGGTAAATTAATCATCACGCGCGCCTTTAATAAAGTTTGCGTCATTATAAAAAAATCAACTTGGCTGAGTATTGATCTACAACAAAAAAGAGTGCTGCGAGAGCACTCTTTGTTAGTAGTTTAAAAAGGGATTAAAGCTTAAATTGATTGACAGTTTTATTAAGGGATGCTGCCAAATCATTCAGCTCCCGAGCTTCATCAGCAAGTTCAAGAGCATGATCAGCGGTATTATTTACTAAGTTATTAATCGCCGCTAAGCTGTTATTGATATCTTCTGCTACCACTGTTTGTTGCTCAGTTGAAGTGGCAATATGATGACTTTGATCTTGTACTTTAGTGACGGAATCGGCAATGTTCTGTAGGGCGTCAAGCACTTCTTGTGTTTGCGTAACTGAGCTTTGCGCGCGTTCTTGTCCTTGCTGCATCATAGTGGATGCTTGCTGCGCAATTTGCTGTAAGCGTGAAATCATATTGCGAATATCATCAGTAGATTCTTGGGTGCGGCTCGCTAAGGAGCGAACCTCATCGGCAACCACAGCAAAGCCACGACCTTGCTCACCGGCACGAGCAGCTTCTATAGCGGCATTAAGTGCCAGGAGGTTCGTTTGCTCGGCAATTGAGTTGATCACATCAACAACGGCGCCAATATTACTACTTTCTTGCTCTAAACCAGCCACAACCTTGGACGCCTCACCGATATGTTCTGCTAATGCAGTCATTACGCTTTGTGCATTTTGCGAACGTTTTGCTCCATCAACAGAGATGTGTTGTACTTCTTCAGCGGCATTATTGGTGTGTTGGGCATTGCGAGAAATCTCCATCACGGTGGTGGCCATTTCAGTTACTGCAGCACTTACACTGTCGACTTGTTGTTTCTCTTGTTGGATTTCGTCATTAGTTTTTTGTGAAACTAAATTTAACTGCGCTGCGGCATTGGTTAATTGTTTTGCTTGTTGTGCGGTGTCTAACATCATCACACGTAGCTTATCAATAAAGGTATTCATATGATGAGCTAGTTGGCCAACCTCATCTTTACTATCTATGGTAATAGTTTGGGTTAAATCGCCATCCCCTGATGCAATATCGCGCATAATATGGGTTAGGGTGATGATAGGCTTTGAGATCATTTGTGTGGCCCAGATGATCATGGCAATGATGATCAGCAAAATAATAACCACCGAGGTGGTGGTAGTCATTACCGCATCATTGACTGGTTCATCAATTAAGCTGCGCGGTACTAAAATTCCCACATACCAATTTACATAAGGATGCTCTAATTGCAGACGGTGATACACCACAAAATACGCTTGGCCCTGCAAAGTAACACTAGCATCGCCTGTTATGTTATTTTTCATCAGCTGGTTAAGTTCAGCAAACCCTTGAGTGTTGTTAAACTGTTTTTCTAGTACTTCTAGCCCTTCTTTACCGTTAGGGCCTTCATCGGTAATCGATAACTTGTGGTTGGTACGATTTGATAAGTGCACCACTTTTTGATCGCCGTCGAGTAAAAAGCCAAAGCCTTGGCCGTTAAAGCGAATATCTTCAACCATTTTATTGATTTTATTGAGTTGTAAATCAACACCACCAAAACCAATGAGTTCACCTTGTTGATCATAAACAGGTTGTTGTACGACGGCTGAGGCATTGCCTGTTGTTAAATCAACAGAAATTGGCCCTACATATAAGCGGTTTAGTTTTAATGCATCTTTCCACCAGCCGCGTTTATACGCATAATAGGGCTCGTTATTGTAATGAGTGGTTCGCTCATTTTCTTTAAAGTATTCGCCGGTTTTTGCTGATGCAAAAAAGGCGGATAAAATATTTTCGTCTTTACTACTAATGCGCACAAAGTCTTGGTTTATTTCATCATATCCAGGTGCACCTTGTAAGGTTTGGTCACGTTTTTCCCAATTATCAAACCAGTTTACTAAATGCGGATTATTGACAAAAGTGGCTACTACTTTTCCGTACTGAGCAAAATAGCTTTGCATTGATAGTTGTTCGCTTTGCAAGTAGCTGTGGGCTTCACGCTCGATACTTTGTCGAGACAAAGCGGCAATGTGATTAACAAAGTACGCAGAGGCAATCAGTAATAAGACACTTATAGTGCCACCGATCAGTAATAGTATTTTTTTTCGCAATGATAGATTTTTAAGCATAAGTGCACACATTCTTGTTATTTAGTAGAGTAAGCACTCTTATCTAACCATATCTTGATACGTAGTGCTATGGTATCTGATAAGACAAATTAATGAAATTTTATAAAATTGTAAGGGTGATGTTACGTAATGGGTACAAATAAAGACCAGTTAATTGTATTAGGTGCAGGTTGGCTGGGTCAGCCCTTGTGTTTACAACAGCAGGCTAAAGGTTGGGACGTACAAGGTACGCACCGCAGCAATGTACACCAACATGCTTTTCAACGGCAGCTAGTATTGCTAGACAATAAGCTAACTCATCAACTTGATTTACATAATGCGTGGTGGGTATGTGCAATACCGCCTCGTAGCCGACACGCAGACAGCCACTATTTAGAAACTCTGACGCTGGCCATTGAGCTTGCTGAGTCAATGAAGGCAAAAGGGTTTCTCTTATGCTCATCAACAGCGGTCTACGATCAAGATAATGCAATCTATACAGAGCAAAGTGAGGTTAAAGCAAGCACTGCACGTCAACAGCCACTAATTGATGCAGAGCAATTAGTGTTAAATGCGGGGGGAAAGGTACTTCGATTAGGTGGTTTAATTGGTCCTGATCGCGAACCAGGTAGGTTTGTGGCGGGTAAAGAATTACGTGGCTCGAGTCGACAAACCGTTAATATGGTGCAGCAGCAAGATGTAATTAATGCGGTACTTACGGTGCTGGATAACTGGCAAGTGGCAGCGCCAATATACAATGTTGTGAATCCCGCGCATCCAACTAAAGCGGATTATTATCAGCAGAAGTGTCAGCAGTATGGTACGCAAGCGCCCACCTTTATTAGTGACAAAATAGCCGAACGCATCATCGATGGTTCGGCTATTGAAGCGTTAGGTTTTAATTATCAATTTGCTATTTAAAACGAAGGTAAAATGCCCGTAGGCAACAAGTTACATAGTTTACCCTGTTGCAATAACGTATTGGCAGCTTCGATATCAGGGCCAAAATAACGGTCCTTATCGTAGTAACTGACCTTTTCACGCAAGATAGCTTTAGCTTGCTCTACTTTTACAGAAGCTGTTAATGGTTTTCTAAATTCCAACCCTTGCGCGGAGGCAAGCCATTCAATGGCTAATACACCTTGGGTGTTATTGGCCATTTCACCAAGACGACGCGCTGCAAAGGTTGCCATTGAAACATGGTCTTCTTGGTTTGCTGACGTTGGTAGGCTATCTACCGACGCAGGGTGCGCCAGTGATTTATTTTCAGATGCCAGTGCTGCCGCTGTTACTTGCGCAATCATAAAGCCCGAATTAACCCCACCATTTTCAACTAAAAACGGTGGCAGTTTTGATAGATTTGAATCAATCAATAGGGCAATTCGACGCTCCGCAAGGGCGCCAATTTCGGCAATCGCTAACGCTAAGTTATCGGCTGCCATTGCAACTGGCTCGGCATGGAAGTTACCACCAGAGATAATATCACCGACATCTGCAAAAACTAATGGGTTATCTGTAACACCATTTGACTCACACAATAACACCTCTGCGGCTTGGCGAATTTGTGTTAAGCAGGCTCCAAGCACTTGTGGCTGACAACGTAAGCAGTATGGATCTTGTACTTTTTCACAATCAACATGGGCTTCGCTGATCTGCGATTGTGCACCAAGCAGTTCACGGAAGATGGCTGCGGTATCTATTTGCCCGCGTTGACCACGTATATCATGAATACGCGCATCAAATGGTGAGCGACTACCCATAGCCGCTTCAATGCTGATTGAACCAATAGCACAGCTTTGTGCATATAAGTCTTCGGCGCGGAATAAGCCTTGCAGAGCAAATGCAGTAGAAGCTTGAGTGCCGTTTAACAAAGCTAAGCCTTCTTTAGCGGCAAGTGTTAGCGGTTCAAGCTTGGCAATTACTAGGCCTTGGGCAGCGCTGATTAATTTACCTTGATGACGCATTTCGCCTTCACCCAATAGTGGTAAACACATGTGTGATAACGGTGCTAAATCGCCCGATGCACCCACCGAGCCTTTCTTAGGCACACAAGGGTAAACTTCGGCTTCAAGTAATTGCATAAAAAACTCAATAACTTTTAAGCGAATACCGGAAAAACCACGAGATAAAGAATTGATTTTGAGCACCATCATCAAACGTACCGTGCTGTCATCCATGTATTCGCCAATACCTGCTGCATGAGAAAGCACAATAGAGCGCTGTAGTAGTTCCAGTTCATGCTCGGCAATTTTAGTATTAGCCAGTAAGCCAAAACCAGTGTTAATTCCGTACACTGTACGCTGCTGATCAATCACATCTTGCACCGTTTGTGCGCTTGCGGCGATCTTGATGTCGCTGTCTTTAGCAAGCGTTAACTTAACTGGCGAAAGATTAATTTTACGCAGTGTTGCCAAATCGAGCTGGCCGGGTGTGAGAGTATATTCAAACATGGTTATTCCTTATTCAACATAGGTAAGTCGAGACCTTGCTCGTTTGCGCAATTAATTGCAATATCGTAACCTGCATCAGCATGGCGCATTACGCCGGTAGCAGGGTCGTTCCATAGCACGCGACCAACGCGTGCGGCAGCTTCATCTGTACCATCGGCAACAATCACCACACCAGAGTGTTGGCTAAAGCCCATCCCTACGCCACCACCATGATGCAGTGAAACCCACGTCGCACCGCCGGCAGTATTCAGTAAGGCGTTTAATAATGGCCAATCAGAAACGGCATCTGAACCGTCTTTCATTGCTTCGGTTTCACGGTTAGGGCTGGCAACTGAACCTGAATCTAAATGGTCACGGCCAATCACGATTGGTGCTTTTAATTCGCCATTTTTAACCATCTCGTTAAACGCCAGTGCTAGGCGGGCGCGGTCTTTTAAGCCAACCCAACAAATACGCGCTGGTAAACCTTGGAACTGAATACGTTCACGAGCCATATCAAGCCAGTTGTGCAAATGCTTATCATCAGGAATAAGCTCTTTAACTTTAGCATCAGTTTTATAAATATCCTCAGGATCGCCAGATAGGGCTACCCAACGGAACGGACCGATGCCTTCACAAAATAATGGGCGAATATAAGCGGGTACAAAACCTGGAAAATCAAAGGCATTACTTACACCTTCTTCAAACGCCATTTGGCGAATGTTATTGCCATAATCAGTTGTCGCAGCGCCAGCTTGTTGTAGGGCTAACATCGCAGTGACTTGTACTGCCATAGATTGTTTTGCAGCTTTCACTACGGCTTGTGGATCTTGTTCACGCATTTTAGCAGCATGATCCATGCTCCAACCTTGTGGTAAGTAGCCATTAAGCGGATCGTGCGCTGATGTTTGATCGGTTACAACGTCTGGGGTAATTTTACGTTTAACTAGTTCACTAAATACATCGGCGGCGTTACCAAGTAAACCAACCGATAGCGCTTCACCTTTAGCGCATGCATTGTTGATAAGCTCTAGGGCATGATCTAAATTGGTCGCTTTAACGTCTACATAGCGGGTTTTAATTCTAAAATCGATACGGGTTTCATCACATTCGACAACTAAGGCGCTAAAACCTGCCATGGTTGCTGCAAGTGGTTGCGCGCCACCCATACCGCCTAAACCACCGGTTAATACCCATTTACCAGTAGCATCACCGTTAAAGTGTTGTTTTGCCATGGCGACAAAGGTTTCGTAAGTACCTTGTACTATGCCTTGTGAGCCGATATAGATCCAAGAGCCTGCGGTCATTTGCCCGTACATCATCAAGCCCAGTTTATCTAGCTCATTAAAATGCTCCCAATTAGCCCAGTGTGGTACTAAGTTTGAGTTCGCAATTAATACCCGTGGTGCATTGCTATGAGTCTTAAATACCCCAACAGGTTTACCCGATTGCACGAGTAGCGTTTCGTCGTCTTCGAGTCTATCAAGGGTTTCGATGATTTTATCAAAACAAGGCCAATCACGGGCTGCACGACCAATGCCACCATATACAACGAGGGCATGTGGGTGCTCTGCAACCTCAGGATCTAAGTTATTCATTAACATACGCTTAGCCGCTTCGGTGAGCCAGCTTTTAGCGCTTATCTTATCGCCATGTGGCGCGCGGATCACACGCGATTCGTCAAGTCTATTGTTCATGGAGTGCTCCTGTTGTATATACAAGCTTGTTAGTTACAAAAAATACGCTGTTAAGCGCATCATTTTGATATTAATGATCTTTTAATGTTGCTTTTTAAATGTTAAATGGCCACCTAAGCGGTATTTACTACCAGGGGACACTAAACGAGCAAAGCTTACTATGCCTGCGGATGACCAGGTGCGGCGGATCACCTGCAAACAAGGTTCTTCATGGTATAAGTTTAACCACTGGCACATTTCACTATTGGGCATAATTGCTTCAACTGTGTGGCGTGCTTCGGTCAGCGGAGCCACACTTGATAAATACTCATGCGGTGTCAACGTGGTAAAATCTTGCTGTAAGTAGCTTTGTGCTAGCGCGGGGTTAACAAAGCGCTCCTCCACTTGCAGTGGTTGATCGTTTTCGTTGTGCACCAGCACACTGCGAAATACTACACTGTCTACTTCAACACCAAGGGCAATGGCAATCGGTGCCACGGCATTGATTGATTCAAGTACTAATACCGTACAACTGTAATTGCCATTTCGGGCTTTCACTTCATCCGCTATATTTTTAATTTCAAGTAATGATGACTGTGATTTGAAACTGGCGACAAACGTCCCTAAGCCTTGGCTACGAGTAAGGATGCCGGCTTCGGTTAATTCGCTTAATGCTCGGCGTGCAGTCATGCGGCTAACACTAAATTGTTCGGCTAACTCGTTTTCAGAAGGCACTCGTTGGTTTTCAAGCCACGCGCCTGAGCGAATATTATCAACAATAAACTGTTTTATTTGCGCGAACTTAGGTGTCGTCATGTACAGAGCCACTGCGTTATTTTAATGAAATACAGGCTATAAGATGGCACATTTATCTTGTATATACAAGATAGCTTGTTAAACTGATGAAAACATTTTTTAGGGGCTGCTATGACAAATCTAACTGTAAATAACCACGGTGAGGAGTGGGACTTATTGATCACTGATGCCAATATTGCCACTATGGATAGCAGTATTGCTGCACCTTACGGGGCTATTGAAAATGCCGCGTTGGCAATTAAGGATGGTCACATAGCTTGGCTTGGTAAGCAAAGCGAGTTACCACAGTTTGATGCATTGGCAACGCCAATCATTTCGGCAAAAGGGCAGTGGCTCACGCCTGGTTTAATAGATTGTCATACCCACTTAGTGTTTGCCGGCTCCCGCGCTGAAGAATTTGAACAGCGTTTGCAAGGTGTAAGTTATGAGCAAATTGCCGCACAGGGCGGCGGTATCGCAAGTACAGTCAGCGCCACTCGCGCAGCTGATCATGAAACATTATTTGTATTAGCGAAAGATCGTTTAAATGCACTTTATGCTGAAGGTGTTACGACTGTTGAAATTAAATCGGGTTATGGACTCGATTGCGAAAGTGAAGTGAAAATTCTCGAAGTGGCGCGATTACTGGGTGAAAATCACCCTGTTGATGTAAAAACCACTTTTTTGGGTGCTCATGCACTCCCACCAGAATATAAAGACCGCAGTGATGAATATATTGAGTTAGTGTGCAATGACATGTTAACGCAAGTCGTTGCGGGTAATTTAGCCGACGCAGTGGATGTATTTTGTGAAAATGTCGGTTTTAGTCCTGCACAAACTCGTCGTGTGTTTGATGCGGCCACTAAGCACGGTCTACCTGTTAAATGCCACGCAGAACAATTATCAAATCAACAGGGCGCGCAGCTAGTTGCTGAGTTTAATGGTTTATCGGCGGATCATATTGAGCATCTAGATGAAGAGGGTGTAAAAGCTATGGCAGCGGCAGGTACTGTCGCGGTTTTACTACCCGGTGCATTTTATTTTTTACGTGAAACTAAGCAGCCGCCAATTGCATTATTAAAGCAATATAATGTGCCCATGGCCATCTCAACCGACTTTAACCCAGGTACGTCACCCTTGTGTTCTTTGCAATTAATGATGAATATGGGCTGTACCTTATTTAGGCTAACACCAGAAGAAACCTTAACAGGCGTCACTAGAAATGCAGCAAAAGCCCTAGGTTTAACTGATCGTGGGGTACTGAAAGTGGGTATGCGTGCAGATATAGCACATTGGCAGATATCCCACCCTGCGCAATTAAGTTACCAATTAGGCGTAAATAAACTGTTAAATTTGTGGGTTTTGGGTAGACTAAACTAATCAGTATTAATGTTGTACTCAAAAGATGTTTTTAATTGCGCTATTAACAAACACAGGACTTGAACATACTGCAGGGAGCGCATTACTTAACCACACACAATTACCTGTTTTTTTGGCCGGTGCTGTTTTAATGGCGATGATCTGCGCTTTGTGCGTTACTCAAAAGCCGTTATTCCGTCTGAGTTACTTGATCAATAGCGTACTAGCGCTGGCAGTATTAAGTAATGAGCTTAACTTTTTGGAGTTATTCTTCGCAGCCAGTATCGGCTTACATTTATGGTTGGCATTTTCGCAAGATAAATGGACGATGCTAACAATCAGTTGCTGTTCTGCTTTGGTGTTTACCGTATTTTTAGCCGCTCATTTATTATTGGGGTCACCACTTTATTTGATTGTACTGGCGAGCATAGTATTAACGATATCAGGCTATTTTACTGATGAAGAGCTGACAACTAGCGCAGATGAAACAACTCAACTTAGTAGTGCCAGTTACATGGAACCTGCGCCGTTATTAAATTTACCTAACACTACACTGTTACGCCAACGTTATTATCAGTGGCGTAAAGATAACCCACAGCGTGCAGCCTTGGTGGTATTTCGTTTAGAAGGGTTTGCACAAGTTAATCAGCATATTGGTCGTGATTTTGGTGACTTATTACTTGCGCAGTCGGCGAACCGTATTAAGCAATTACTTCTTATTGATGAAGTGATTAGCTTAGCGGGTGAGCAGAAGTTAGCGCATTTAGGTGGACTTAACTTTGCTTTTATTTGTAATTTAGCCCACCAAAAGCACTTACATGAACAGCTAATCAATCAAATATTAGGGGCGACAGTAAAGCCTTTTAATGTAGCTAACTGCACCATCAAAGTAAGCGCGCGGGCGAGTTTTGTAGATTGTGATGAGCAAGAAAATAGCTTTGATAATCTAATTTCGTTCGCTTTTCTCGCGTTAGATAGCCACCCTCAACAACAAGTGGTTGCTTATCATCAACAAATGAAAATAGAGCAAATAGAACAGCAAGCCCGTTTACAAGAGCTCGCAAATATAGATTTTACCAGTGAGTTTGAATTGTATTTCCAGCCGATTATTTGTAATCAGCATGAAAAAATTGAGTTTTTAGAGTTATTGCTACGTTGGCAGCATCCTCGACAAGGGATCTTATCAGCCAACCGTTTTATAGATGACATACGTGTGGCTGGGCTTGCCTATCCATTAGCGACCTTTGTAATAGAGCGCGCTGCGGAACTTGCTATGGCACTGCGAATGGAAGGTATTAGTATGCCTTTAAGTATCAATCTATTTGGTTCAGAAATGCTCAATGAAGAATTTATTGAGTTTATCGATCGCATCTTTGCTGAGCATAATCTACAAGCGGGTGATTTAATTATTGAGTGCCCATTAAACTTGTTTATGAGCCTAGACGAGCAGGGTAAAGCCATGGTGTCGCGCATAAATAGCATAGGGATTAAAGTGTGTGTGGATGGTCTTGGCGATAGCCCTATTTGGTTAGCTAAACTGCCAAATTTAGCGGTTGAGTATGTAAAAATAGCCCCGGCATTAACTGCCGATTTTAGTCAACAAAGCCATGTTCGCAGTTTGATAAGTGGTATGGTCGATATGCATAATCAGCAAAATGCGAAAGTCATTTGCGAAGGGGTTGAAACTCGTGAGCAGCTAAACTTTGTGAAAAGCTTAAATACTTACGCTGCACAAGGGTATTACTTTAGTCATCCATTGAGTAGTGTTGGCATGATCTCTTGGCTTAAGCAATGGCAAATTGAGCATCAATAGCTGTTATAGCTGCTCTCTGGCTTGTAAATAAGCATTCACTAGCGCAGTTATTATTTGTCCTGCGTCGCTCATTCCTGCCTGCATACCGCTGGGGTGTTGATTCGGCGCAGCTTCACATAAATGCAAGTAGTGGCTGTTTATTTGGCTGGCAGCCAAATGCACAAAATGCTCGGCATCACTGACACTAAAACCACAGTTTGTGTAAGCACTGACGGGCATTAATGAAATGCTATCTAAATCAACTTCCACCCCAAGAGGAGCATGAGTTAGCGTTGCAAGTGCTTGCTGGCAAGCTTCTGTGAGAGTTTTTTCGCGTCTTACTTGCAGTGCTTGGTAGCTGTCATAATTAAATTGCGCAGTTGCTAAAGCGTCAATAATCGTTTGATTGTTTTTTAGTTCATGCATGCCAATTACATGGTAATTAGCTAGGCACTGCTCATTGTAAGCATAACGAAAGCCATTGCCGCTGTGGCGACCTTCGCAATCACGAAAATCAGCATGTGGATCAAAATTAATTGCATTGATCGCAGTTTGTTTGTGTTTGCTGAGTGCGCGAATAATACCTAAGCAATTATTATGACCACCGCCAATAACGATAGGCTCAAGACCTGCGGCAAAAATTAAACTCAACACTTGCTCAACACGCTGATCAAGTTGAGCACATAACTCACGTAATTGGATTAACTGCTGAGGATCTTGGTTTGATAAATCGCGTGCCGCAAGGGTTAAATCGTTCACTGCGACTTCACCTAATAACAACACTTTTTCGTTCGCTAAAAATTGGTTATCAGGTTGATTTAAAAATCGTTTAAGGAATGCTTGCCAACCATCTTCCGCACCACCATTGCCTAGATTAGCACGCGGACCAATATCTTCGCACACCCCTACTAGCACATACTTAATACCAAACTGTGCGGCATCTTGCATGGCTTGCAGAGGATCTACATGGGTATCGAGCAAAGCGATAGATTGCCATGCTTTTTTTTCATTGGCGCGACTGCTACACCAAGGTTTTACAGTCGCTTCGTCATAAATATGGAGATGGTTTGTCACTGACTATTCTTCTACAATTTCCAGTTCAAGTTCTTCTGCTGATAACACAATACCTGTACTATCGGCGTAGATAAAATCATCATCAAAAAACGATACACCCGCAAAGTTTACGCCAATGCCATCTTCGCCAGCACCAGTGCTATCAGCCGCTACAGGGATCGAAGCGATGGCTTGAATACCTAAATCAAGTTCTTCCAACTCATCAACATGGCGAACGGCCCCATAAACAATAATACCTTGCCAGTTATTTTCAATGGCGAGTTCTGCAAGCTCAATATCAATAAGCGCACGACGTGTCGAGCCACCGCCGTCAATTAATAGCACACACTCGTCCCCATCTTGAGAGAGTATGTCGCGGATCAGTTCATTATTTTCAAAACACTTTACGGTTTTTATTCGGCCACTAAAGCTGTGACGACCACCAAAGTTAATGAACATAGGTTCGAGCACATCGACCACATCGGCAAAGTGATCGCATAAATCTGAAGTGCTGTAATCCATTTTTCTATCCTTTTTGAAGATACGTGAGCTGAACTTTAGTATACCTTGCTTTATTGCAATAACAACGACTTAATTGCAACGCTTTGTTCTTTTTTTAAACAATTATTGCGCTAAAACAGTAAAAGCAATATTAGTGTCTTAAAAGCGTCACTCAATTGTTATTTTCACCACCTAAGCTGAAATTGTGTACAGCGTTTACACCATAAAGGAGCAAGTGATGAATGAGAACAACATGCTAAAAAAAATGGCCCAGCTTGATCAAAGCTTATTTTTAATGGTGTTTAATGGTAATGCCCCAAACTGGTTAAGAAATTCTGCCTTAGGTTTTTCTAAAACAGGGGATGGGGGGCTTTACGTGTTAATTGCTGTTGGTTTTGGTTGGTTAAGTAATGAACCTGAGTTACGCCTTTTAGCAATGACCTTATTACTTGGCTTTTTAATCGAGCGACCAATTTATTATGTCGCAAAAAATAGTTTTGCCAGAATTCGGCCATGTGATTGCTTAATCAAAGGGGCTTACATTGTTCCTAGCGATAAGTTTAGCTTGCCATCAGGGCACAGCGCCGGCGCATTTTTAGTTGCCGTTGTATTAGCTCAGTACTTTCCAGAACTCATTAGTTTGTGGTTTCTATGGGCTACATGTGTTGCTACCTCTCGGGTTTTACTTGGCGTTCATTTCCCTATAGATGTCGTTCTTGGTGCATTGATGGGCAGCAGCTGTGGTTTATTAGCAATCTTACTAGTGGCGACTTTATGAAGATATTGTATGGTATTCAAGGGACCGGCAATGGTCATGTTACCCGGGCGCGCGTGATGGCGAAGGCGTTCAAGCAAATGGGGGTTGAGGTTGACTATGTGTTCTCAGGACGAACCCAGCAAAACTACTTCGATATGGATGAGTTTGCAAATTATCGTAGTTTTCGCGGCTTATCCTTTAGTACTAAAAATGGCCAAGTAAATAGCTTTCACACGGTGAAAAATACTCGGCTTTGTAAATTGCTGAGAGATATAAAACAGCTCGATGTATCTGATTATGATTTTGTATTTAACGATTTTGAACCTATTACCGCATGGGCGGCAAAGCGCCAAGGAGTGCCTGTTATTGGCATGAGCCATCAGGCCGCATTTTTATCGCCTAAAGTACCGATGTTTGGACACAGCTTACTTCGGCGCTCATTTATTAAATATTATGCTCCTGCAGATATTTATTTAGGGGTGCATTGGCAACCTTTTGCGCAAAATATCATTCCGCCATTTATTGCTCATCATCACCATAACAACCCTGTTAATGTAGATAATAAAGTATTGGTGTATCTTCCTTTTGAAGATCTCAATAGCGTAATTGATTACTTACGCGATTTTCCTGAAAAAGAGTTTTATTGTTATCACCCCCAAGCTAGCAATGCATCAAGTGGGCATATTCATTTGCGAACTCCAGCCCGAGATGGCTTTTTAAATGATTTAGCAAATGCCAGTGGTGTGATTGCTAATGCAGGATTTGAACTGTCGAGTGAAGCATTAAAGCTTGGTAAAAAGTTGCTACTAAAACCCTTATCAGGACAGTTTGAACAAGATGCCAACGCACAAACATTATTGGCAATGAAAGCTGCACACGTTATGAATTATTTAAACCCCAATGCCTTGGATGATTGGATCCACAGTGCCGGGCAAAAACAAATTAATTTTCCGAGTGATCCACAGCCATTAGTTGATTGGTTGGTGGCAAAGCAGTGGCATAGCACTGAGGATTTGCACCAAAACTTGTGGTCAGCGGTAAGCTAACGTTAAATTTAGCTCAGTTTTTAAAACATCTTGTAAATAGAGCAATAATGTAAGCTAACTTTCCGTTATTTAACTATACTATTTACAATGAATAACTTTAAAGGCTGTTGTTAATGGGTTTACTCCAAAATTTGACTATTAAACGTCGTTTACAAGTCAATGCACTCGTAGTTGGTCTTGCGATGGTAGTTATGCTGTGCGTCATTATTTATGAAGCACGCATAATGTTAAAACTAAATGAAACGATTCAATATGCAGAAGAACTCGATATCCATGAGCTCTCTATGCGTAAGTACGAAAAAGACTTTTTGTTTTATAAGCAAGAAAGCAGTTTAGAGTTATTTGCACAAGAATATGAGCAACTAAAATATAAAATTAGTATGTTAACAGAGCTCTCTCAAGAGCTGGAAATCGCCACGGCACAGGTAGAGCAATTTGCCACTCTTGCTGAGCAGTATAATGAAGATTTTCAGCACGTTGTTAAATTGCAAAAGAAAATAGGTTTACACCCAACAGATGCACTTTATGGTGAACTACGAGATGCCGTTCATCAAATGGAAGCTTTGCTCGATAAGCAAAATAACTACCACTTATTAAGCCTAATGTTACAGCTTAGACGCTCAGAAAAAGACTTTATGTTGCGCTTTGATCTGAAATACCTAGACCGTTTTGAAGAGGGGGTTGCTCAGCTGACAAGGCAGATCCGCAACGAAGACTTAGCAACCAATCAGCAGTCTGAATTGCTCAGTCTACTCACCAGCTATAGTAGCAAGTTCAAAGCATTAGTTGATGCACAAGTTGCGCTAGGTTTAGATTTAGATTCCGGTGCGCTGGGTAAAATGCGTACGAGTGTGAAAAAAAGTGATGACGTGGTGACACAAATTACCGCAGCAACTAAAAAGCAAGTGGAATCTACAGCCGCCCAAGCACAAATGACGGCGATCATAATTTTTATTATCGCAAGCTTGTTAGTGATGCTTTTAGTGTACTTCACAAGTCGCTCGATTATAGTGCCTATTGAGCGGGTTTATCATGCTATTAATGATATTCGCCGTAACAATGATTTACGTCTTTCTATAGAGCACACAGGTAAAGACGAAGTAACCACTATGACCATTGACTTTAATAGCTTAGTGGGTGATTTTAAAAAGCTAATTTATGAGGTGAATACCGCTTTAACCACGCTAAATATAGCGACCGACCATCTATCGGAAACTACCGCCGCCACCAGCTCAGGTATGCAAGAGCAGTTACATGAAGCCGACATGGTAGCAACGGCTGCTACTGAAATGCAGGCGACTATTCAGGACATTTCTCATAATACTGAAGCCGCAGCTAAAAAAGCTGAATCAACTAACCAAAGCGCACAACAAGGCCGCCAAGAAGTTGAAGCAACGGTTAAACAAATAAATCAACTATCTGATTCGCTAGGTGATGCCTCAGCGGTCGTATCGCAGCTCGAAAAAGACGGCGAAACAATTGGTTCAGTACTTGACGTTATTCGCGCTATTGCCGAGCAAACAAACTTACTAGCCCTAAACGCGGCAATTGAAGCCGCACGAGCTGGCGAGCAAGGACGCGGCTTCGCAGTGGTGGCCGATGAAGTTCGCTCGCTTGCCCAGCGCACGCAAGAGTCAACAAAAGAGATTGAAAGCATTATTTCTATCTTGCAAGGGCGCACTCAAGAAGTGGTAAGTATAATGCAGCACTGTAGAAATCAAGGCGGCGAAAGCGCAGCGCAAGCAACTAAAGCCGGTGAACTGTTAGGCTCAATTACCGAAGATGTACAAACGATTATGGAAATGAGCACTCACATTGCCGCCGCAATTGAGGAGCAAAGCCAAGTTGCTTCAGAGGTAAATAAAAACGTAGTACGTATTCGCGATATTGCCGAAGACGCCTCCGGCCACGCCGCCACTAACGCACAAACCAGCGAAGAAGTGTCAGAGCAAGCAAGAGTACTTTATAAAGCAATAGATAAGTTTAAGGTGTAGCTGTCAGCTGTCAGCTGTCAGCTGTCAGCTGTCAGTTTTAAGCGCTAAGCCATAAGTTTTAAGCAGCCTGAGTTGTTTGAAAGTTATGGCTTTTTTGTTTGGATCATTAAATGAGCGCAGCGTCTCTTAACCTCTTTGTGAGTAATTCAGTTAAAGATCTTTTGTACAAAGGGAAGGGGATAACAAGCCGCGGGGTTCGAGCAACGAGCTGCGGGTATACACCTAGCACCATTGTAGGTCG
>NZ_PNDT01000087.1:0-18475 GCF_005886375.1 Pseudoalteromonas sp. S1727 | reverse complement strand
TTTTTTTTTTATTTTTATTATTTTTTCTATTATCTATGATCTATCAGCTATCAGCTATCAGAAAATTTATTAGTTAAGCTTATTAAACTCAAGTAGTAATCGAAGGTCACTAGGTTTATTCCAAATAAAGTCATATATGCTTGTAATAATTGAGGGTCGCTAATATCACCACGACCATCGTAATCACTTCTTCATTCCATTGCTTAATACTCATTCTAACGTCCTTGTCACAAATCTATAAGTTCTCTCGGGCAACTGAAAGCTGACGGCTTATAGCTTACAGCTCTTACTTCTTCGTTATCGTCACTTTCGGTTTATCGTAATTCTGATAATCAATGCTGACGATGTAGCTGCCTTTGATCGCTGGGGTGAAGCTGAAGTAATTATAGATGGTATTACAGTCGGCGATGACGGCTTGGCCAAGTACTAATGACTGCCCTGCAGGGTCGACTTCACTGAAGCCACAGTTATAGCCTTCACTAAAATCGGCATCGGCAATTTTAAATTCGTATACTTTACCTGGCGTTGAGAACTTTACATTGGCTTGGTAAATTGCTGGTGCAACTTGCTCAAACTGATATTGTGGCTCTGCATCCCATAAGGTGAAATCGCCGCGTAAGTACATGGTTTTATCAAGCTCTTTGCTAGGCAATACATCGTCAATACTTGGGAGTTGAATTTGACTCGAACATGCAGTTAATAAGCTAACTACCGCAAGCGTTAAAATACGTTTCATAGGTTAACCTCTAATACAAAAAAGCCAGCATAGTTGCTGGCTTTTTAAGCTAAGCTGAACTTACTTCTGTAATACAGAAATATCAGCAATATCTAAAAATAAGCCACTTAATTGACTGAGCAACGCCAAGCGGTTTTGCTTAACAGCTTCATTGTCAGCCATTACCATTACATTATCAAAGAAGTTATCAACACTTTCGCGGATACCTGCTAATTGTGCAAGCGCTTCTTGATAATCGCCGGCGGCATACAGTGGTGCAAGTTCGGTGGCAAATTTAGCAACTTGCGACGCTAATACTTTTTCAGCATCATCGCTCAATAAGCTCTGCTCTACAGTACCTTGGCTGGTAATGTCATTCTTAGCAAGAATATTACTTACACGCTTATTAGCTGCTGCAAGTGCTTCTGCGGCGTCTAATGTACGGAAGTGGCTCACTGCTTTAACACGACGGTCAAAATCAACAGGCTTGGTTGGGCGACGCGCAAGTACAGCTTGAATTACGTCAACCTCAATGCCTTCATCTTGATACCAAGCACGGAAGCGACCTAACATAAACTCAAATACATCTGTTGATACATTTAAGTTAGTAAGCTTATCGCCAAACAGGCTTTGTGACTTAGCAACCAGGTCGAGGATATCTAATGGTAGCTCTTTCTCTACCATGATACGTAACGCACCAATTGCAGCACGACGAAGTGCAAACGGATCTTTATCACCTTTTGGTGCCTGGCCAATGCCAAAAATACCCACCAAGGTGTCAAACTTATCGGCGATTGCAACCGCACAGCTGATCAAGTTTGTTGGTAAGCTGTCGCCTGCAAAGCGTGGCATGTATTGTTCATTTTGCGCAATGGCTACGTCTTCTGCTTCACCATCATGGCGCGCGTAGTGCATGCCCATCACACCCTGAACATCGGTAAATTCCATGACCATTTCGGTCATCAAGTCTGTTTTGCTAAGTAAGCCCGCTCGCTCGGCAAGCGCTTTATCGGCACCTAGTTGCTCAGCAATGTAACCCGCAAGTGCAGCAATACGCTCAGACTTATCTTTTAGCGTACCAAGCTGCTGCTGGAACAATACACTATCAAGCGATTCTAAACGGCTTTCTAAGGTTTTCTTTTTATCAGTTTCAAAGAAGAACTGCGCATCGGCTAAACGTGGACGTACAACTTTTTCGTTACCCGCGATAACTACACTTGGGTTTTTGCTTTCGATATTTGAAACAAACAAAAACTTGTTAAGTAGCTTGCCGTCTTGGTCAAGTAACGGGAAGTATTTTTGGTCATCTTTCATGGTGTAGATCAGCGCTTCAGCTGGTACATCTAAAAAGGCTTCTTCAAATGTCGCCGTCAGTGTCACTGGCCACTCCACTAAAGACGTTACTTCTTCAAGTAAATCTTCATCCATTGCAACCACTGCATCAACAGCTTTGGCTGCGGCTTCAATTTGGCTGCGAATTTGTGCTTTACGAGTCGAGTAATCTGCAATAACGTAGGCCGATTTAAGCACTGAAAATACATCATCAGCATGGTTAATAGTCACTTTTTCTGGGTGATGAAAACGATGACCTTGCAGTTGATTACTAATAGTTTTACCTAGCACCTCACCTTCGATTAGCTTATCGCCAAACAAAATTGTTGCGGTATGAACTGGGCGAATAAATTGTGTTTTATTCGCGCCCCAACGCATTGGTTTAGGAATAGGTAATTTAGCAAGAGCTTTATTGACGACATCATTCAGTAGCGCTGTTGTTTCTTGCCCTGCTACTTTCGCAATATGTAATAGCCATGCACCTTTATCTGTTTCCAGGGTTTGTGCTTCACTCACCTCGATACCGCAACCACGCGCCCAGCCCATTGCCGCTTTTGTCGGGTTACCTTCGCTATCAAATGCAGCTTTTGTTGCAGGACCACGTTTTTCAACTTCTTTATCTTGTTGCTTTGCTGCAAGTGCTGTGACTTGCAAACCTAAGCGACGTGGTGATGCATACCATTTCACACCTTGGTGAGCTAACTCTAAGCTTTCAAGCTCTGAACTAAGGTTTTCTGCAAATGCTTCTGCAAGTTTTCGTAGCGCTTTTGGTGGCAACTCTTCGGTGCCAATTTCTACTAATAAATTTTGTGCTGACATGTTTAATCCTTACAAAGCGGGAAGCCAAGCGCTTCGCGAGCATCATAATAACTTTGTGCACATGCTTTTGATAATGCACGAACACGTAATATATAACGTTGGCGTTCTGTCACTGAGATTGCGTGACGAGCATCCAATAAGTTAAATGCATGCGATGCTTTCATTACTTGCTCGTAGGCAGGTAACGGTAAGCCAGCTTCAATTAGCTTTTGGCTCTCAGCTTCACATTTATCAAACTGTGCAAAAAGGTCTTCAACATTTGCGTGTTCAAAGTTATAAGTCGATTGCTCTACTTCGTTTTGGTGGAAAACATCACCATACGTTACGCGACCCATTGGGCCGTCTGCCCAGACAAGATCGTAAATACTGTCTACGCCTTGAATGTACATAGCTAGGCGCTCTAGTCCATAAGTAATTTCACCAGTTACCGGTGAACACTCTAAACCACCCACTTGCTGGAAATAAGTAAACTGAGTTACTTCCATGCCATTTAGCCAGATCTCCCAACCAAGTCCCCATGCACCTAACGTAGGCGACTCCCAGTTATCTTCTACGAAGCGAACCTCATCCGTAAGGGTATCAATCCCTACTGCCGCTAAAGAGCCTAAATATAGCTCCTGGATGTTATCTGGCGATGGTTTCAATACAACTTGGAACTGATAGTAGTGCTGCAGTCTATTTGGGTTTTCACCATAGCGACCATCGGTAGGACGTCGGCATGGTTGCACGTACGCGCTCGACATCGGCTCTGGGCCAATCGACTTCAAAAATGTTTGTGGATGGAATGTACCCGCGCCAACTTCCATATCAAGTGGCTGAATAATGACACAGCCTTGCTGTGCCCAGTAATCCTGTAAAGCCAGGATCAAACCTTGAAAGGTTTTAACGTCATATTTTTGCATATTTGGCTTTTAGTATCTGCTGTGATGTAGCGTGAAAATTACCCTCAGTATACCTTGTGCGTAGTCATGTTTTAAGCAGTTTGTGCAATTGCAGCCAATAAAAAAGGAGCCATTTGGCTCCTTTTATATAATGCTGTAATTATTATACGTCTAGATTAACAACACGCAGTGCGTTAGTTTCGATAAAGTCACGACGAGGCTCTACTTGGTCACCCATTAAGGTTGCGAATAATTGGTCTGCACCAACTGCATCTTCAATAGTAACCTGTAGCATACGACGAGCTGATGGATCCATGGTTGTTTCCCACAATTGATCAGGGTTCATCTCACCCAGTCCTTTATAGCGTTGGATATAGAGGCCGCGCTTAGATTCAGCGATTAACCATTCCAATGCGTCCACAAAGTTATCAACAGCTAAGGTCTTTTCACCACGTTGGATATAAGCACCTTCGCTTAAGATATTCGCAATATTAGTGCCTGTGACTGCAATACGCTTGTAATCACGAGACGAGATAAAGTCATGGCTTAATACATGCGCTTTGTCCACACCATGCTGGCGTATATTCACTACTGGGTAATATAAGTTACGCTCAGTATCATGCTCTGTTGCAGCAGCAAATATTGTGGCATCTTCATCACGTTTAACTAAATCATCAACAAGATCTTTAGTCCAAGCAATTACTTTTTCTTCATCAGCTAAGTCAGCTTCTGTTAGCTCACTTTGATAAATTAAACGCTCCATCACCGTGTTCGGGTACTTGCGTTTTAAGCGCTCAATAACTTTAACTGTATTTTGATAATCATGAACAATACTTTCAAGCGCTTCACCTTCTAAGGCTGATGCGTCAGCACTAGTGTAAAGAGCTGCGCCATTTAGCGCTAAAGACGTAAGGTAATCTACTAATGCAGGATCATCTTTAATATAACGCTCTTGCTTGCCTTTTTTCACTTTATAAAGCGGAGGCTGAGCAATATAAATATAACCACGCTCGACAATTTCTGGCATTTGACGATAGAAGAAGGTCAATAATAGCGTACGAATATGCGAACCATCGACGTCAGCATCGGTCATGATTATGATGCGATGATAACGTAATTTTTCAGGGTTATACTCATCACGGCCGATACCACAGCCTAATGCTGTAATTAAAGTCGCGACTTCTTGTGAAGAAAGCATTTTATCAAAACGTGCTTTTTCAACGTTTAGAATTTTACCTTTAAGCGGCAAAATCGCCTGATTTTTACGATTACGACCCTGCTTGGCAGAACCGCCAGCTGAGTCACCCTCCACTATGTATAGTTCAGATAGTGCTGGATCTTTTTCTTGGCAGTCAGCAAGCTTACCTGGTAGACCTGCTAAGTCCATCGCACCTTTACGACGTGTCATTTCACGTGCTTTACGAGCGGCTTCACGGGCACGTGCAGCATCGATAATTTTACCGACAACGATTTTCGCATCTAATGGGTTTTCTAATAAAAACTCAGTGAATTTCTCAGCCATTGCTTGTTCTACAGCAGACTTAACTTCACTAGATACTAGCTTATCTTTAGTTTGTGATGAGAACTTAGGATCTGGCACTTTAACACTTACAACCGCAGTTAAGCCTTCGCGAGCATCATCGCCTGTGGCATTACTGGTTGTTTTAGCTTTTTTGTTAAAGCCTTCTTTTTCCATATAAGTGTTTAATGTACGTGTTAGCGCAGATCTAAAACCGGCTAAGTGAGTACCACCATCACGTTGTGGAATATTATTAGTAAAACAGTAAATGTTTTCTTGGAAGGCATCATTCCACTGCATGGATACTTCAACACTAATCCCATCTTCTTCACGCTCGTGGGTAAAGTGGAATACACCTTTATGGACAGGTGTTTTATTTCGGTTTAAGTATTCAACGAAAGCACGAATACCCCCTTCATATTTGAAGTGGTCGCTTTTATTCTCTTCACGCTCATCATTTAAAATGATACTCACTCCTGAATTTAGGAATGATAGTTCACGTAAACGCTTAGCTAAAATATCGTAATGGAAATCAAGATTTGTAAATGTTTCGCCACTTGGCCAAAAGCGTATTTCGGTACCTGTAGTTTCAGAGTCACCAATTACTGCAAGAGGTGCATCTGGCACACCCATAGTGTAAAACTGTTCATGTAACTTGCCTTCACGACGAATAGTTAGCTTTAACTTTTCTGAAAGCGCGTTTACAACTGAAACACCAACACCGTGTAAGCCACCAGATACTTTGTAAGAGTTATCATCAAATTTACCACCGGCATGCAGTACCGTCATGATTACTTCTGCAGCTGAGACGCCTTCTTCTTCATGAATTGAAGTAGGAATCCCACGGCCGTTATCTCTTACAGAAACTGAACCATCTAAATGAATAGTGACATAGATATCATCACAGTGGCCTGCTAAGGCTTCATCAATAGAGTTATCAACGACCTCAAACACCATGTGGTGCAAGCCTGTGCCATCATCGGTGTCCCCTATATACATTCCAGGACGCTTTCTTACTGCGTCTAATCCTTTTAGTACTTTAATACTCGACGAATCGTAATTCTCAGACATGGTTAATCCCACTTATCTTGTTATTAGGTTGCCATGTTTCACGTGGAACATTTGTAGTTCTCGTTGCATGGGTTCCACCACAGCAGAAATACTTTCAGATTCGATCGCAGAGATAAATATTTGAGAGTTGCAGTGCGACAAAAGTTGCCCTACTTTCTCTTTAGTATCTTCCCCTAGCTCTGAAGGTAAATCATCTATTAGCAATATTGATTGCTTTTCTGTCTCTGACTCAATCAAACTATTTTGCGTTACTTTTAACGCATAAAGCAATAGTTTCAATTGGCCGCGTGAAAAGGTATTTTCCACACTGTTGCCAGCGACACTAAAACTGAAATCTGCCTTATGCGGGCCTTTACTAGTAAAACCTTGGCGACTATCGCGCTCAAAACTTTGCTCAAGAGCCTCAGTTAGAGATTCACTCTCTTTCCAACCCGCATGAAAACTTATTTCTAAATCGCGTATAAGCGTTAATTCTGCACACATTTTATCAAAAAACTGCCGCTTAAACCTACTTATATACGCAATTCGTAAATTATTTATTTGTTCTGCCAGTCTAACAAATTCTTTATCCCAAAACTTAATTTGGTCAAAATAATTCTTAGGCTTACTTTTTAATAATGCGTTACGCTGCTTTAAAACTTTATTAAAAGATTGCCACAGGTAAAAAAAGTCTTGTTCCACGTGGAACAACCCTAAATCTAAAAACTTGCGCCGTTCTTTAGGGCCACCAAAAAATAATGAATAACTTTCAGGGGTGATAACTTGCACTGGCATTAACTGAGCAAGCTCAGACACTCGGCGGCTAGACTTACCCTGTATTTTTAATTCAGTCTCGCCGTTTAGTGTTTTACTGATACCGATGGGTATCGATAAATTATAAAGAGACTTGCGTCCGTGAATGGTAAATTTTTCTTTATGATGTTGAATGATGCTTTTGTGTTTTAATGTACGAAAAGACTTGCCATGAGAAAGATAATAAATCGCCTCTAAAAGGCTGGTTTTGCCACTGCCATTTTCACCATAAATTACATTAATACCATTCACCGGCTCTACAGTGATCGCCTCAATATTACGAAAATTATTGAGGCTCAAATGACTTAAACTCATAATGCCTTATAAGCGCATTGGCATAACAACGTACATAGCTTCTTCATCGCCAGCACCTTCTATTAACGCACTACTATTTGAATCAGCAAGTGTAAATAAAACGTCTTCTGTTTTTAATGTATTTAACACATCTAAAACATACGATACGTTAAAACCAATTTCTAAATCATCACCTTGGTAATTAACTTCAACCACTTCTTCAGCTTGTTCTTGCTCTGGGTTATTAGCAGTAATTTTTAACAAACCATTCGATAAGTTTAAGCGTACGCCTCTAAACTTTTCATTTGATAAAATAGATACCCGCTGAAATGCACTACGTAACCACTCACGATTAGCGGTGATCACTTTATCACCACCACGCGGCAACACACGGCGATAGTCAGGGAAACGGCCATCAACCAATTTACTGGTAAAAGTAAACTCAGTATCAATTATACGAATATGATTAGCCCCAAACTGAATGGTCACTAACTCATCGTCAGCAACCATCAAACGCATTATTTCTTGCACACCTTTGCGAGGAATAATCAGCTGGCGCTGGGCACTTAATGACTGTGGTAATTGTTTTTGCGCAATAGCTAAACGGTGACCATCCGTTGCCACCGTTTTAATGTCTGCATTATCAACTTCAAATGACATACCATTTAAGTAATAGCGTACGTCTTGATTTGCCATTGAGAAATGAGTGCTTTCTAATAACTTACGTAGTTCTAAACGTGTCAGCTGAAATTCGACTTCGCCATCCCATTGTTCAAGGTTAGGGAAATCTTCAGCAGCAAGTGTAGTTAATGAAAAGCGACTCTTACCGCTGGTCAATAATAATTGATGATCTTGGCTGCTCAATGTTAAGTCTGAACCGTCTGGTAGACTTTTACAAATATCGAGTAATTTTTTAGCGGGCAAAGTCAATTTAGCATCGGCGGTATCATCGCCAACAAAAACCTTTGCGACAAGTTCAATTTCAAGGTCTGTGCCTGTCATTGAAAGCTCACCGTTTTCAACCTCTAACAAAACGTTAGATAAAATTGGCAAGGTGTGTTTGCGCTCAATTGCACCCGACACTTGCATCAAAGGTTTTAAAAATTGTTCTCTTGATATAGTTATTTGCATAATAAAGTCAGCCCTAAGATGACAATGTTCTTATTAGGTTTTGATAATCTTCTTTCACTTCATGACTTTCATCACGTAGTGATTTAATTTTTCTGCACGCATGTAATACTGTGGTGTGGTCACGGCCACCGAAGGCGTCCCCAATCTCTGGTAAGCTATGGTTGGTAAGCTCTTTAGATAATGCCATGGCAACTTGACGTGGCCTTGCGATAGAGCGGCTACGACGCTTTGATAGCAGATCAGACACTCGAATACGATAATACTCAGCAACAGTACGTTGAATATTGTCTATCGTTACCAACTTATCTTGCAATGCAAGTAAGTCACGTAGTGCTTCTTTTACAAAATCGATAGAGATTGGTCTTCCGGTAAAGTTTGCATTAGCGATTACACGATTAAGTGCGCCTTCTAATTCACGCACATTTGAACGTAATTTCTTTGCGATAAAAAAAGCCACTTCATGAGGTAAATTAATTTTACTCTGCTGGGCTTTTTTCATCAAAATAGCTACGCGCGTTTCGAGCTCTGGCGGCTCAATAGCAATGGTTAAACCCCAACCAAACCGTGATTTAAGGCGATCTTCAACCCCTTCAATTTCTTTTGGGTAACGGTCTGAGGTTAAAATAATCTGCTGGTTACCTTCAAGTAACGCGTTGAAAGTATGGAAAAACTCTTCTTGAGAACGCTCTTTATTAGCAAAAAATTGAATATCATCGATCATTAGCGCATCAACACTGCGGTAATAACGTTTAAATTCTTCAATGGCATTGTTTTGCAGCGCTTTTACCATATCCTGTACAAAGCGCTCTGAATGCATGTAAACAATTTTGGCATCTGGCTTGTTTGCCATAATGCCATTACCAACGGCATGCAGTAAGTGCGTTTTACCTAAACCAGTACCACCGTAAATAAATACAGGGTTAAAAGCTGCACCTGGATTGTCAGCAACTTGTGTAGCCGCAGCTTTTGCTAGCTGGTTAGACTTACCTTCAACAAAACTATCAAAGGTATAGTTTTCTTTGATGTTTGACTTATAACCAGACTTAGGCGCAGGCTCAACGGCAACTTTAGCTTCTTTAGATTGCTGTTTATTAGCAGCAGACTGATTTGTTGGTGTTGATACACTAGCTCCTGATGGTGCAGCTACTTGTGTATTTAAGATGGGCTTACTACCAACATCAAATCTTAACTCTGGTGCTTCATCTTTACATATTTCAACAAGTAACTCATTTATGCGGTTTAAGTACTTTTCTCTGACCCAATCGAGTACAAAACGATTAGGTGCGTAAATCGTCAGGGTATCTTCGGTACTTTCTGCTTGTAGTGGTCTTACCCACATACTGAATTGCTGCGAAGGCAATTCATCTTGCAATACATATAAACAACTTTGCCAAACCGACAGATACACAGTTAAACTCCCAAAGATTTAGTATTTATTCCCGTTCATCTTAAATGATGGAAAATCATACATTTATTACTATTATTTAGGCAATTTATTAACCCAAGACCGAGTATTATGAATGCACTTTATCCACAAGTACAAGATTGATTTTTTTGAAAAATATGATCTCGCCAGAAAAAACAACCAAAACACTGATTTTTAACAATAATTATTTTTAACCAGAAAGCATGATCATAGCAAAAAAGGGCTTGGATCGCGATCAAAATATGTGATCTATTTTAGTTACCCCAAGCTTTTATGCACTTTCTATACAGTGCCTGTGGAAAACTTCTTAAATATAAGGATCCTAGCAGATCCCACAACACCATCTATTAGTCCTTCTCTATTATAAATGCGATTATGGTTGACTTTAAGGTGCTTCATCGATAATATCTCGCGCTCGCAATGGCACCTGTGCCAGGATCGCGACCTGCATAGGATGTTTTAACCTTTAACCGATCGGATGGAATTGTTATGAAAAGAACTTTTCAACCTAGCGTTTTAAAACGCAAACGTGCTCACGGTTTCCGTGCTCGCATGGCAACTGTAAATGGCCGTAAAGTATTAGCTCGTCGCCGCGCTAAAGGCCGTAAAGTTCTTTCTGCTTAATATATAAGTGGAAGACTTTAACTTTGGCAGGGAGTTACGTCTGTTAACTCCCTCGCATTACTCTCGTATCTTTAATGAACCCGCTCGGGCCGCAACTCCTTTCTTTACCTTATTAGCAAAACCGAATGACCAAGCAAAACCTCGCTTAGGACTGACTGTCGCTAAAAAACGAGTTAAAAAAGCTTGCCAACGAAATCGTATTAAACGTCTTGCTCGCGAAAGTTTTCGTTTAAATCAACACACCATTGATAATATAGATATTGTACTAATGGTTAAAAGCGGCATTGATGAACAATCAAATGAAGAGCTAACCAAACAACTCACTAAATTGTGGCGTAAAATTAACGAGCGCTGTAAACCTGGTGCGCCTAAACCACCACCTTTTAAAAAACGCCCTAACAAATCGGCGAAATCCAATAAACAAAGCCAATAGCAATAGAATTATAGGGTTAATTAAGGTATCTTTAGCTCACCTTTTAATCATGCATTTAAAATTCCGCTTTGGGTGTTTAAATTCATGGTATCAACCCACTAAATCTACACAGAGGATAGAACATCATGAGGTTACTTAAACCACTTGTTGCTTTTCCAAAGTTATGTTTAGTGTTATTAATTCGCGGTTATCAAAAGTGGATTAGCCCACTGTTAGGCCCGCATTGTCGTTTTAATCCTACTTGCTCAAGTTATGCTATTCAGGCAATTAATTTGCACGGATCAGTAAAAGGCAGTTGGTTAGCGCTCAAACGCATATTAAAATGTCACCCTTTACATTCAGGCGGAGACGACCCCGTACCTGAAAAAACAACCCATATTAACCACCAACACGAGAAATAAGAGCTGTTATGGAATCGCAACGCACGTTTTTATTCATCGGTTTGATGCTTGTATCGTTTTTATTGTTCCAAGAGTGGAACAACGACTACAACGCACCAAAAGCCGATCCTAGTGCCAACACACAAACACTACAAACTAACTCACCTGATTCTGATGATTATATACCGTCATCAACAGATGGTGATTTACCAACTGCAGCAACCAGTGCAAAGCGTTCAGTGATTGACATCACGACAGACGTATTCACTGTAAAAATTGATACCCGCGGTGGTGATATTGTTGAAGCCGACTTACTCCAATACGAAGATAAAAAAGGTAGTGAAATACCTTATATGTTACTGGGTGAGTTTGATGGTAATCAATACTTCTCACAAAGTGGCTTAATCGGCTTAAACGGACCAGATGCATCAGCAGAGGGTCGCCCAGTTTATAGCACTGCACAAAAAAGCTTTACCTTAAACGGTGATGAACTTCGTGTTCCTTTAACCTTCACTGATAGCAAGGGTGTTACTTTTACCAAAACCTATGTATTCAAAAAAGGCCAATACGATGTGGCTTTAGAGTACACAGTAAACAACACCACAGCCGAGCCAATCCAAGTACAGCTTTACACTCAAGTAAAACGCACAGTGCAAGAAAAAGGCGGCTTAGTTGATCAAACTTACTTAGGTGCGGCTTACGGCTCTAGCGAAGAAAAGTACGATAAGTACAGCTTTTCTGACATGGCTGATAAAAACCTAAATATTAATACACAAGGTGGTTATATAGCTTTTATTCAACACTACTTTGTAAGTGCTTGGGTACCTTCTCAAGATCAGCAAAATACACTTTACAGTTTAATTGCTAAAGGCAACGCTGCAATTATTGGTGCAAAGGGTGAGCCGGTAAATATTCAAGCTAACCAACAAGCTACTATTGGTGCTACTTACTACATGGGCCCGAAAGAGTCTGATAAACTAGCTGCACTTCACCCTAACCTAGATTTAACCGTTGATTACGGTTGGTTATGGTTCATCTCACAGCCTTTATTTGTGCTGTTAAAGTGGTTACACGGCATCTTAGGTAACTGGGGTTTGGCGATCATTGCTATCACCATAATCATTAAAACATTAATGTACCCACTAACGAAAGCGCAATACACGTCAATGGCGAAGATGCGTGCCCTACAACCAAAAATGGCTGCACTAAAAGAAAAGTATGGTGATGACCGTCAAAAATTCGGTCAGGCAACGATGGAAATGTACCGCAAAGAAAAAGTTAACCCAATGGGTGGTTGTTTCCCTATTTTGCTACAAATGCCAATCTTCTTAGCGCTGTTCTATGTATTCTTAGAATCAACTGAGTTACGCCATGCTGAGTTTGTCTTATGGTTAACAGACTTATCTGCGCAAGACCCATACTATGTATTACCAATTTTATTTGGTGCGAGTATGTTTATAACGCAAAAACTACAACCAATGACGGTCACCGATCCAATGCAACAAAAGATGATGACTTACATGCCAGTTATCTTCTCTGTGTTCTTCTTATGGTTCCCGTCTGGCCTAGTACTTTACTGGTTAGTGTCTAACCTAATTTCAATCGCACAAATGTTAATCATTTACCGTGGTATGGAAAAACAAGGAATAAAAGTGAGGGGCTAGTAGCTCTTTTACTTAGAAAAAGGCGACTTAGGTCGCCTTTTTTATTGGCTGTTTTTAACCACAGCTATTCGCTACAAATAGCTGCATAGGTTACAATACGCACATACCATTATTCATTAAATTGGCAAATTATTAGCATGATCAATCAAGATACAATTGCAGCACAAGCAACCGCGCCAGGGCGTGGTGGTGTTGGTATTATTCGCGTTTCAGGTAACTTAGCAAAAAGTGTTGCAGAGCAAATAATTGGTCGTTGCCCTAAAGTACGCTACGCCGATTACGTGCCATTTAATAGTCTTGCTGGCGAACAACTTGATCAAGGTATTGCTATTTTCTTTGCAGGCCCTAACTCATTTACTGGTGAAGACGTACTAGAACTACAAGGTCACGGCGGCCCTGTTGTACTTGATATGCTATTGAAAGAAATAAGCCAAATAGATGGCGTACGACTTGCCAAGCCAGGTGAGTTTTCAGAGCGCGCCTTTATGAACGATAAAATGGATTTAACCCAAGCAGAAGCGATTGCCGATTTAATTAACGCAACCAGTGAACAAGCAGCTAAAAGCGCCTTACAATCGCTACAAGGTGAGTTTTCTAAGCATATTGAGACCCTAGTCGAAAAAGTAATCCACTTACGTATGTACGTAGAAGCAGCTATTGATTTTCCTGATGAAGAAATCGATTTTCTATCAGACGGTAAAGTTGCTGGTGATTTAGACGCAATAATAGAGCAGCTTTACAATGTCACCAATCAAGCCAAACAAGGCAGTATCATGCGCGAAGGTATGCGCGTTGTTATTGCTGGTCGCCCAAATGCAGGTAAATCGAGTTTACTTAACGCGCTCGCCGGCAGAGAAGCTGCCATTGTAACCGAAATTGCCGGCACAACGCGTGATGTACTACGAGAGCATATTCATATTGATGGTATGCCGCTGCACATTATTGATACTGCGGGTTTACGTGAAAGCCCAGACCGAGTTGAACAGATAGGCATTGAACGTGCGTGGGATGAGATAAAGCAAGCTGATCGGGTGCTATTTATGCTCGACGGTACAGATACTACAGACACGGACCCGCATGCTATTTGGCCGGAGTTTATGGCTAAACTTCCTGAAGGAATGGGGGTTACTGTGATCAGAAATAAGGCCGATTTATCTGGTGATGAAGTAGGTATGAGCGAAAACCAGCAATACCCGGTGATAAGTTTAAGCGCTAAAAATGCTGATGGTATAGAGTTAGTTCGTACTCACTTAAAGGCTTGTATTGGTTTTCAAGGGGCTACTGAAGGCGGCTTTATGGCACGTCGTCGCCACTTAGATGCTCTCGATAGTGCAGCCCATCATTTACACACAGGTAAAGACCAATTAGAAATGCATATTGCAGGTGAAATTCTTGCCGAAGAACTGCGCTTAACGCAGCACTACCTCAATGAAATTACCGGCGAATTTACCTCTGACGACTTACTAGGTAAGATCTTTAGTTCGTTCTGTATCGGTAAATAACACTTTTTATCAAAGGCGCAGCTCATCTGCGCCTGCTCCAACTCACCCAATTCAACCTTCTCAAACTGGCTTTAATGTATCGTTACGGGTACAATAAAGCACCTTAAAAGCTGATAATAATTCACACTTTACCATTTCTATCTCTCTTGACCTATCCACTAAACTGGTGAATAGTAAGCTATAGAGATATATCAGTATTTTCCATGAATTTTTAGCAAAATAAACTAAACTCATTGTTTTAACTATGATGCGGTCACTTTAGTTAAAACACATAAGAAAAATGACTGACTTATAAATAAAATTAAATACTGCTGCGACACATTATTAAATTGCGACTCTTTACAGGATTAAGGTTTCACCAATGGATATAGCAAAACAAGATATAGCTGCCATCGTTCAAATTTCTGGCCAAACATGGGTAATTACCAACTCTGGACAATGGATTCTAGCGCAAGAGGTAACAAGCTCCCTTGCTGATATTGAAGTCATCACCTTAACCGCAGAGCAAATAGATTTAAACGCAGAGCAACCCCAAGTACTTGTAAATGGTCAATGGTTAACTCTCCCCTCACAAGTCATTACTTCTATAACAACAATAAACGAAAACAACCAACCGCCAACCGAACAACAACCTACAAATCAACAAAGTGCAAACGAAGGCCAACAAGGTAATAACTTCTTTTATCAATTTATTCAGCGAAGTGCGGATTCTATTGTCCCTGAGTCAGGCTTTGATACAACTGGCGCGATTAATACCGATGATGAGAACAGCCCCTTAACTGGCGGTAATGATGGAGATAATGGCGGTGAGATTCTGTTACCTGAATTATCAATTACCATTGCAGATGGTGGTGATGAATGGGTCAATCAATTTGAAACTCCTAGCACAGATTTATTTGGTAAAGCCCTGTATGCTAATGATGGCCAAAGCTTAACAGTGACACTCACCGATATTAATGGAAAAACGGTCACTTTAACGACTACTGCACAAAACCAAGCATGGCAAATTAACGATATTGATTTAAGTATGTTTGCTGAAGGGCAAATTATTGCAGATATCCAGCTTACCACCCCCTTCAATAATGCCGATATTAATGCTCAAGATACGAGTGTTAAAGATACCCTTGCTGAGATCAGCTTATCTGTCCAAAAAGTAGAGAAAACTGCGGATAATATATTAGTTGTGTCTTTTTCCGGTGATGTAACCAATATTCAAGATGGCCAACCTGTTACTGTGCAGCTATTTTTCCCAGACGGCACCCTCATTACCAGCGCAGAAACAACCGTTATTGATGGGCAATGGAGTTTGGAGAACATCAGCACAGCCCCGCTTCTTGATGGCAATTATTTAGTAACTGTTACCAGTAACGATTTAGCGGGCAACCCAGCTACGGCTGAGCGCTTTGTGTTTAAAGATACTTTGGCAGAGATCACTGTTAATGTACTAGAAAATTGCAGCACAGAAGGTGAGACCTACGATGTTGTTGGCACAGTCAACGATGTAGAGGATGGTAATATAGTCACTCTCGTTTTAACCGATAGCAATGGCACAAGTAAGACCTTTCAAACCACAGTGCAAAACGGCGCTTATGCATTAATTGATGCCGATATGAGTGGCTTAGCTGATGGTTCTATCACTGTTACAGCAACAGTGAGTGACTTCTCAGATAACCAAGCAAGCGCCAACACTGACTTTATTTATGACTCTCTAGCTCTATTAACAATTAATATTAATGATACCGATGATAGCGTTATAAACGCCGCTGAAGATAACAATGTGTCAATATCTGGCACGGCGGTAGGCATAGAAAATGGCCAAACTGTGTTTATTACCTTAACTGATGTTAATGGTAATACCTTAGAGCTTAGCGCGACAGTAAGTAATGAAGCATGGCTGCTCAACAATGTTGATATTTCAAGTTTAGATAACGGCACAATAACGGCGACCGCAAATAGCACAGATTTAAATTGTAACCCAGCTACTGCAATTGACACAGCCGAGCATGATAAACTCGCTGAAATCACTGTAAATACCACAACTACACTCGCAAGCAACGGCTTACTGTATAATTTTAACGGCACTGTTATCGATATTGAAGATGGTAATGCGGTAACACTCACAATCACTGATAGAAACGGCCAAAACCAGGTTTTAACTGCCGTTATAATCAATGGCAGCTATAGTGTACAAGGCGTTGAACTGACGCTTGCCGATGGCCCACTTTCGATCACTGTAAACAGCCAAGATGACGCTGGAAACCCTGCCACTGCAAAGCAACAAGTTGACTTTGATAACAGCGCAAGTATTACAGTTAATATTGATACCGGCGGTGACGCTATCGTAAACTTAGCTGAGTCATCTAACCGAACATTATTTGGTGATGTTACTGATGTTGAAGATGGCCAAATGGTCACAGTTACAGTAACCGACGACAATGGCATTAGCCTTACTTTTACTACACAAGTAAACAATGGCAGTTGGCAAGTCGATAACGCTGATTTAGCAACTCTTGCCGATGGCACATTAATCATTACTAGCAGCGTTACTGATTTAAGTAATAACACAGCACAAGCAAGTACCACCACCACAAAAGACACACAAGCAAGTGTTACCATACACATTGATTCTGGTAGTGATGAGTTGCTTAATAAAGAAGAAGTTCTCGCTACAAGTATTACAGGAACAGCGACCGCTATTGAAGATGGTCAATTTGTTCTAGTAACTGTTACTGATAGCCAAAACAAGCAATTAAGCTTTAGAGCAGAGATAATCAATGGCAGTTGGTCACTAACTGATTTAGATCTCAGCAGTTTAGCTGAAGGGCCTATCAATGCCGTTGCAACTGTAAGTGACTTAGCAGGAAATTCAGCAACCGCAACCGATATAGCGTTCAAAGATACGCAATCAAACATCACTGTTGAAGTTGCTGAGCAATGCCATGATGGTGTTGAAATAATCGATTTACTTGGTACTGTTGAGAATGTTGAAGATGGCGCACCAGTAGTGCTGATCATCACCGATAGTGAAGGTAATACCCTGCGTTTTGATACCACCAGTAATAACGGAGCTTGGGCATATACAGGTGCCGATTTAACTGGATTAATCGATGGCGACTTAAACATTCGTGCCTACACCACAGATCTCAGTGGCAATATTGTTTCAACCGATATCAGTTATGTAAAAGACACTATCGCGCAAATCACCATAGACGTAGATACAGGTACTGATGAAGTAATTAATAGTACAGAAACCCCAGCAACGAGCATTTCTGGTACTGTTACTAATGTTGAGGATGGCCAAACAGTAACCGTTTCTGTAAAAGATATTAACGGTAAAATCGTTACCTTTAGCGCCACAGTTTTGGCTGGAGAGTGGCTAGTTGCCGATGCCGATTTAAGTATTTTAGCGCAAGGTCAACTTACCTTCTCGGCAACCGTTAAAGATTTAAGCTGTAATACTGCAACAGCAACCGCAGATCATATTAAAGATACACTCGCCGAAGTAACGATTGTTGTTGAATCAAATGGTGATAACTTAATCAACAGCAATGAAGTCAATGCCGTTACGCTTTATGGTGAGGCGACTCACATAGAAGATGGTCAATTAGTCACTATTACCGTTACGGATTCAGCGGGTATCAGCCAACAATTCACCACAACCGTGATGAATCAACAGTGGCAATTGGCGGATCTTGATTTTACCAGCTTTGCCGAAGGTAAATTAGACTTTACCGTAACGGCTAACGACCTAGCAGGTAACTCAGCCAGCAATACAACTGATGTCTTTAAAGATACCTTATCCACCATTTCGATGCAGATCCAAACTAATGGTGATGACATTCTCAATGAGTTAGAAGTCAACCCAGCTATATTTGGTGGGGTTGCAAATGAT
>NZ_PNDT01000086.1:0-15183 GCF_005886375.1 Pseudoalteromonas sp. S1727 | reverse complement strand
TTCGAGTACGTTTACCGATTAACTTAACTATCTACCCTTTCTAGCGGGTTAAATAAAGCGCTAACTGCGTTATACCAATCGACTTAAATATTTAACCATTCTAGCGGGCTAAATAAAGCGCTAACTACGTTATAAATTTTATGTAGAACAACTACATATCAAAATTTATGCCTTGTTCTCACTCCATTTATTTGTCGCTATAAATGGTCAGTAACTTAACACGATTGGTATAAATTAAACACGCATAAGATTTTAAAGCGGCTATTAGTTGGACAACGCTGTTTTTATTTTATGAGAGCGAGAACGATTACAGTCACTTTTTTATTGCTTAGTTACAAACCAGTTCTAGGTATTTTTGATTTTGACTTAAGGTGAGTTTGGCGCTGTTGGGAATATTCATCCCAATGAGTGAGTTATTATCAGTAGCTAAGCAGCCGCAGTAATGTGTGCAAAGGCATCAGGAATGAGTAAATGCTGCTACTTAGTGGTTTACGCTAATATATTTGTAATTACGCTCACTTGCAATGGGTTAACCGCCTGGCAAAAACAATGTGCTCGTAAAACTCTAAGGCCTGTTTATCTCTCTCGCTTGAATTTACAGTTGTATGTGAAAATTTTGCCCTTTGTATGAGTGAATTTAAACCATCAAAGGTCCGCAGGTATTAGACTAAAGTCGATAGGTTAATTTTCTTCACCTATCGAGTTTATTTTTATCGTTTGTCGAAATTGAGCTAACACTCTAAAGTTCAATTGTCGGCAACACAGACGACACGACTCAGGTAAACAATCAAATAGGCAATTAGGAAAATAATCATGAAACGTACACTAATCAAAACCATCGCACTTAGCTCATTATTAACTTGCTCAGCCGCTGCAATGGCAGGTGGCAGTGATTACAAATTAATGGTTATTGAAACGGCAACTGCACCACAACCTCTTGAGCAGTCATTTAACAGCTGTGCCCTGAATGTTAAATCAAAAAACTACGAGCAAGCAGAAGCAATATGTACTAAAGCAATTGCGCTATTAAAAGAAAGCCGTGAGTCAAAGCTTAAAGTACGCGAGCTTACTTCATACGCCTTAAGTAATCGTGGTGTGTCACGCATGATGGCTAAAAACGATGCTGCTGGCTTATCAGATTTATACGAAGCAGCGCAAATTGCTGACAGTGCAATGGTTTCTCATAATCTTACCCGCGCTAAAGAATACCTTTCTTTATAAAACGTACAATGTATAGAAAAACCCATATTGCTCAGGCAATATGGGTTTTTGTGTTTTAATTCGTATGATGTAGTTAAATTAAAATGAGTCGTTTTATCTGCTCGTCAATTTTCAAGGAAAGTTAGGTGTTTATTCGCAAATTCACACAGCTAGATTACCCAGCCGTAAAAGAAATTTATCAACAAGGCATCGATACCGGCAATGCCACATTTCAACTTATTAGTAAAACGTGGGATGAATGGCATAATTCTATGCATGATCATTCTCGCCTTGTGGCTGAAGACAATGGTCATGTTTGTGGTTGGGCTGCTTTGTCACCAGTATCTAATCGAGATGTGTACTCAGGCATCGCTGAAGTGAGTGTCTATGTGTCTAAAGCAGCGCAAGGAAAAGGAATAGGCCATAAACTATTAGCACAGCTTATCGTAGAGTCTGAAAAAAATAATATATGGACGCTACAAGCGGCTATTTTTCCAGAAAATCTAGCGAGTATTCAACTCCATTTAAATAATAACTTTCGCCGACTTGGTATTCGTGAAAAGCTTGGCAAAATGCATGATACTTGGCGTGATGTTGTTCTTCTGGAAAGACGAAGCCAAATTATCGGTATTAGTTGATGAGTTAGGTAATTAAAAAGCCGTTGTTAAAACAACGGCTTTTTAGTAGTTTACTGTTTAAACGTTAAGTTACATTACTCGCATGCCAGGCTCTGAGCCATCATCTGGATTGAGTATATAAATTTCTTTACCGCCAGGGCCTGCAGCTAACACCATGCCTTCTGACATACCAAAGCGCATTTTCCGTGGTTTTAAGTTTGCCACCATCACAGTGAGTTTGCCTTCGATATCTTCTGGCGCGTACGCTGATTTAATACCTGCAAATACTTGGCGTGTTTCACCGCCCAAGTCGAGGGTTAGTTTTAGTAGCTTGTCAGCGCCTTCAACGTGCTCTGCTTTGGCTATTTTCGCTACGCGTAAATCTACTTTGGCAAAATCATCAAATTCGATTTCAGCGGCAATTGGCTCTTTAGCTAGTGGGCTATTAGGGTCTATTTTGTCTTTTGCGGCTAATAAACTTTCTTTTGATTCTTCAACCATTTTGTTCACTTTATCCATTTCAACACGTTGCATTAACGGTTTAAATTTATTAATAGGGTGGCTAACAAGCGCAGTTTGCGCGCCTTGCCAAGCTAGGCCGTCATTTAAGAAGTCTTCTACATTGGCCGCCATACCGGGTAATACTGGCTTTAAGTAAGTCATCAGCACGCGGAATAAGTTAAGTCCAAGCGAACAGACTTGGTGTGCTTCTTCTTGCTTTGTGTCGTCTTTAATTAATACCCAGGGAGCTGCGGTATCAATAAATTGGTTGGCTTTATCAGCAAGCGCCATTATTTCGCGAATTGCACGGCTGTAGTCACGGTTTTCATAGTGTTGAGCAACCGTCTCGCTAGCGGCTTGAAATTCAGCTAGTAATTGCGGCTCCATGACTGTGTCACTTAATTTACCGTCAAACTTTTTAGTAATAAAACCGGCACAGCGACTAGCGATATTAACCACTTTACCTACTAAGTCTGAATTTACACGTTGTGCAAAATCTTCTAAGTTTAAATCAAGATCGGTAATACCACTGTTTAGTTTAGCAGCGTAGTAATAGCGCAAAAATTCAGGGTCTAAGTTATCTAAATAAGTACGCGCTTTGATAAACGTGCCTTTTGATTTAGACATCTTCGCGCCGTTAACGGTGACAAAACCGTGGGCGAATACATTGGTTGGTTTTCTGAATTTTGCGCCTTCAAGCATTGCTGGCCAAAATAAGCTGTGGAAATAGATGATGTCTTTACCGATAAAGTGATAAAGCTCAGCGTCTGACCCTTCTTGCCAAAATGCATCAAAGTCAATGCCTTGTTTGTCACACAGATTTTTAAAGCTGGCCATGTAACCAATTGGCGCATCTAACCATACATAAAAGTATTTACCTGGTGCGCCTGGAATTTCAAAACCAAAGTAAGGTGCATCACGGCTGATATCCCATTGCTGTAGACCATCGGCAAACCATTCGTCTAACTTGTTAGCCATTTCTTGTTGAATAGTACCCGAGTGCAGCCATTCTTTGAGCATGCCTTCAAACGCGGGTAAATCGAAAAAGTAATGCTCCGAATCTTTCAAAATCGGCTCAGCACCCGACATTACAGAGCGTGGGTTGATAAGCTCTGTTGGGCTGTATGTTGCACCACATGCGTCGCAGCTGTCGCCATTTTGGTCTTCAGACTTACATGTTGGGCATGTGCCGGTTACAAAACGATCGGGTAAGAAAATGCCTTTTTCAGGGTCAAATAGCTGGGAAATTGTGTGCTTTTTGATATGACCTGCGTCGTTTAAGCGATTATAAATAAGTTCGCTTAGTTCTTTGTTCTCTTGGCTGTGGGTACTGTGATAGTTATCAAATTTGATATTAAAATCAGCAAAGTCACGTTGACGCTCAATACTGACATTTTTAACCATTTCTTCCGGCGTGATCCCTTGCTTTTGCGCATTGAGCATTATTGGTGTGCCATGGGCATCGTCGGCGCAAACATAATAAGCTTCGTGGCCTTGCAGTTTTTGAAAACGTGACCAAATATCAGTTTGAATATATTCCAATAAATGGCCTAAATGTGTTGGGCCATTGGCATAAGGTAATGCGCTGGTAATGAGGATCTTTCGCTGTGCCATAATCATTCCGAATTGACGGTTCCGGTGAGGGAACGGATGAAAATCATAATATTATCAGCAAACCTAAAGGAAACACCTTAGTGGTTAGCCGATTTTCATTAATTGACTGGTGTTAATGCCCTGAATGTTACATAATTCCGAAGCAATTTTCATCAAAGAAACACTATTTTATTGCTATGTTTGGACTGTCGAAACTATTCTCTTCTAAATCGGTGCAAAAACAACCGATCATTGCTGCTTTAGCAGGGTATCGCAGTGCTGCTTTTGCAGTTGGCGTTGATGAAAAATTTATCAATGGTATTGAACTGCAAAGTGATCACTCAGTATTGCTCAATTTAACGCTGCCATTTGCTGCTCTGTCTGAAATGCCAAAAGTGGCTGAATTTGTCAGTCAAAAGCTAAAGCAAACCGTGGTGATCAACGCCCATGTTGAGCTGCCTAAGGCATGTAAATTTAAATCTATAAAACATATTGTACTGGTTGCATCTGGCAAAGGTGGGGTAGGTAAATCAACGACAGCTGTGAATTTGGCGGGCGCGCTTAATGCTGAAGGTGCTAAAGTTGGGATTCTAGATGCGGATATTTATGGTCCGTCTATTCCGATGTTACTGGGCTTAAGTGGCGCTGCGCCAACGGCACAAGATGATAAACAATTACTCCCATTCGATGCTAATGGTATTAAAGCACAATCAATTGGTTTTTTAGTCCCCAGTGACGACGCCACTGTATGGCGTGGGCCAATGGCCTCGGGGGCGGTTAATCAGTTACTTAACGAAACGGCATGGGGTGAACTTGATTATCTGATTGTGGATATGCCACCAGGCACCGGTGATATTCAATTAACAATGAGCCAAAAAGTGCCAGCCAGTGGTGCCGTTATTGTGACCACTCCACAAGATTTAGCATTGGCAGATGCACAAAAAGGCATTGCCATGTTTAATAAAGTCAATGTGCCAGTGTTAGGTATGATTGAAAATATGAGCCACTTTTTATGCTCGCACTGTGGTGAACCAAATCATGTATTTGGTAAGGATGGTGCAATTAAATTAGCTCAACGTCACGGTGTGCCTGTATTGTCGAAAATTCCACTGGCAATTGATATTCGTGAATACTCAGAGCAGGGCAAATTAATAGCAATGGATAACCAAGCTGCTGTGAGTAAAACGTATGCAGATGCTGCGCGTTTAATTGCCAGTACGCTTTACTATCAACAACCCCATCATGACTCAGTTGAGATTGTGATTACGGATGATTAACTAATGAGATTATCAGATACCCACATTAAAGAATATATTGCCCAACAACGTATTATTATTGAGCCAAGTCCAACGGATGAGATGATCTCTGGAGTAACGGTAGATTTACGCTTAGGTAATAAGTTTCGTGTATTTCAAGATCATACTGCTGCATATGTTGATTTAAGCGGTCCAAAGGATCAGCTTAATAAAGCGATGGAATCGATAATGAGCGATGAAATTGTACTAAAGGAGGGCGATGCGTTCTTTTTACATCCAGGTGAACTTGCACTGGCAGTGACTCATGAAAAAGTGACCTTACCTGCTGATATAGTTGGTTGGCTTGATGGTCGCTCGTCATTGGCCCGATTGGGGTTGATGGTACATGTTACCGCACATCGGATTGATCCAGGCTGGTCAGGAAATATTGTATTAGAATTCTATAATTCAGGTAAGTTGCCTCTTGCACTGCGACCGATGATGAAAATTGGTGCTATGAGTTTTGAAACGATGTCAGGGCCTGCTGAAAACCCGTACAACACGCGTAAAGATGCGAAGTATAAAGATCAAACCAGTGCGGTTGCCAGTCGTATCAGTGACGATAGCAATTAATTAAAATACAGTTCTAAAATAGGGGCTTACCGCAGTGTAAGCCTTGTTACTGCTTAAAAAACAATATCCATTGTGCTAATTACTGGCAATTTCACTTAATACTTCCATACTTTAGTTACCTTTTTGTAATACGCATAGCTAAATAATATTAAAGTAGATAATTCAATGTTTCATAAACGTAATATCGCGCATGACGTTGTAATCACTGCTTTGTTTTTAATGTTAATGATGTTCGAAAACTTGAAGCTAATTAGCTAGGTATGTTCAAAGCACATGGAGTGACAGTGGTTCAAGTAAGTACATTCGCACGAACAGTGTTCATCAATTTTTTGCTAGTACTTTTGAGTATTGCAGCCTCATCGTGTGTGAACGCTGCAAGTGATCCCACAGTTACTGGCTGGATTGTGCCAGCGAATGCTTCTTTTACAACGGTAAAACCTTTACTACAAAATGCAATAGCGACCCAAACGAAATCAGATTTAGCCCACGTTAGAATAAAAGCTAAGCAAGACTATTGGTTTATTATTGATTTATCGAAACAGGTGCAATCAAAGTTAGCTGTTATATATGCTGATAATGCTCATTTATCACACGTTGAGTTTTACACGTTAGATGATAACTTTGATCAGCTTGCGGCTGTAAATAATGATACTCACCGTCTAATTAATAAAGTGCTGCCGCACAGTGTATTTAACACGGATAGTGCGCATTGGGGGGTGATCTTTGCCCGCCACAATGATGATGGTTGGATCAATATTGGCTTTGCTTCTGACCAACAATTTATCGCGGTGGTAAACAGTAGGCTGCGAGATTTTATAATAATTACGGGCTTATTACTGCTATGCATTATAATCTCTAGCATCGTTTATATTTTGTCACAGCAAGCTAAATCAATTTATTTACTTGTTTATCTTGGCTGTGTATTAATTGAGTTTTTAATCGCACAAGGGGCATTCAATTATTTTAGTGGTGCACTTTTACCTATTTGGTATGCGAAGCTGCAGTTGTCACTTCAAGTAATTTCACTTGCGGTGGTTGTTGGGTGTTTTATCCATTACTTGCAGTCACGCAATATTATAAAACCACGGCAATATAAGTTATTAGCGTATGTTAGTTTATTATGTGTTACGGCAATATTAAGCTGCTTTATGAAGCAATCCGTCCATTTTATTGTGGTAACTTTAAGTTTGGGCTGTATGTTGGTATTACTAAGTTATTTATTTTTTTATTGGCGTACCCATACTAAGCAAGCAGCGTCGTATGAATTTTTAATAGTCGCGAGTGCTGTTATTTTACAAACATTGTGTTGGCAAGCTTCGTTAGTGGCAGGATCACCGTTATACCCATTTAACGAGTTGTTGATTGTCATAAATGCGTTGTTATTTGTGGTGATGTTGCTAAGCCATGAACGTAAACGGGTCAAACAATACACTTTTAGCCTCAGTCACGACGACGAAACAAAATTACCGAATAAACGGTTGCTTATAAAACGCCTTGATGGATTAGTAAAACTTGCTACTGCTCATTCCATATTGCTATTTAGGCCTGCAGTATTATTGAATGCGCGGGCTAATTTTGGTTATGAGCATGTCAATGAGCATATAAAAGTGACTATGGGTAAGTTAGCACAGCAGTTAGCTTCAATGAACGTATTGTGTGTTGAGACCAATAAACAAGGGTTAGATTGCATTGTAAGGCTTGATGACAGTACCTATGCAGTGGTGATAATAGGGAAATTAGAGTTAAGCCAAATTGAGCAGTTAGTATGTGTGATCAACAGTGTATTTGCAGATGGCATTACTCATAAACGGCTTCATTTAATTGATAAAGTTGATATAGGCGTAGCAAACTACCCATTACATGCAAGTACCTCTTCGCAACTGATCCAGCGTGGCTTACAAGCATTGGCTGCGAAGCCATTGCATGGCGAGCGTTGGCACATGTTTAATATCGAAAATGTGACTCTTTCGCAGCGCCGTATAGCCATTGCATCAGCCTTAAAAGAAGCGATTGAATGCGATCAACTTAGCTTGTTTTTTCAACCGCAGGTTGACTTAAATACAGGAAAAATACATGGCGGTGAAGCTTTATTGCGTTGGGCTCATCCACAATTGGGGCATGTGCCGCCAGATTTATTTATTCCGATAGCTGAATCGGCGGGGATGATCTCAGATCTAACCGAATGGGTTATTACCCAAGCCTTGCTCTATCAAAAACAAATCACCGCATTATTACCGGAGCATATTGTTTCAATCAATATCTCTGCTAAAGATTTGCTGCGTAAAGATTTACCAGTGTTATTTATTACTCTGTTAGATGAGTTTAAGCTCAATGCCAATAACATCATGTTAGAGCTGACTGAGTCAGCGACGCTTTTTGAAGGTGTAGACATAAAGAATGCACTCAATGATTATCGCTTAATTGGGGTTAAAATAGCCATTGATGATTTTGGTACAGGTTATTCATCGTTGGCATATCTAAGCAAAATGGGCTTTGATGAAATAAAAATAGATAAGCAGTTTGTGATGAACATTGAGTATTCAAAGAACGACCAAACTATTTGTCGGGCAACGTGCGATATAGCTAAATCATTGGGCTCTTATGTGGTTGCTGAAGGAATTGAAGACAGTCAAAGTATGGTTAAATTGCAAAGTTACGGTTGTGAAATTGGCCAAGGCTATTATTTTTCACGGCCTTTAGCGTTTGATGCATATATGCTGTGGCTTGAGCAACACCTTGAAACCACGCCGTTAGTTACAAGCGATGGGCAAACAGTAACTGACCTAATTGAGAAAAATAATTATTAAGTGCTTTATTACAGGTTATTAACGTGTCACTGTCAGGATAAATAAGGCCTGATCCACTGATATCTGATACTAAAAAATGATTAATGATTTGCTCGTTATGGGCTATACAGGCTTCAAAACAACGTGCAGCTAACTCTTCAGGCATACTCATATAATATTGGCCATGATGTTTATCATATGCAATACATTGTTGAACATAGTGGTTGGCATTTTTACCGCTTGGTTCTAAAAATACGCCTTGGTAAAATTGATTTAACGCTAAGTTAAGCGGATGAGATGGCACTAGAGTATGCTCAAGCCATAACTTGGATGCAAAATAGCTCTTAGGGTGTTCTGGAAAAACCAGACCTGCAATATGATGGTCAAAAGCATGAAACCATTCGTGGGCGAGGGCACCACCACCGGCATTTTTTGCCAGAGCTAGAGTACGTGTGCGGCTATTATAATGCGCTTGGACGTTTTGTTGCCCACCGTGACCAAATGCAAAGTTTAGTTTTCCTCGAAGGCCAATCGCGCTGGGAGGGAGTTGCAAAATCTGTGCTAAATCAGCCAGCGCATCATAGATCAGATTAGCACTAATAAACCGCTCTTCTTTATTAACCCACTTCCCTACCACCATAGTACGAAAACCAAATGTATCGCGAATATCGTTAAAATCAACTTGGTCATCAAAGCGATAATCAGGGCCGTGGCGATAAAATCCGCGCTTTAAGCGACTTCTAACCGTCATTTTGCTTGATAACGCGCTTTAACATGTTCAGGCATAAACTGAGTTTGTTTATTATTAAGCGCATCCAATGCTTGATATAAGCCCGTTGTATTGGCATTTTCAATTAACATCAAGCTATGCGCTACGGCTTCTAAGGTAGACAAACTATCTGCACGAGGCGCTTTACGGATACGGTAGCGATTTTTTGGAATGGTGGCAAAACTGACTTTTTTAAAGTTGTTTAATGAAGGTGTTAACTGCATTATTTTAAATGCTTTTTTCCATGTACCATCCAGTACAATTAAATGACTCAATTGCTCGGCGAATGTTTTTGTTGCTATACCAGCATCATCTAATAACACGGCATCTTGATCTGGGTAGAGCAGTGCTGTTGATGCGACAGGTAATGCTTCTAATAGGCTGAAATCAGCCTGTGTTTCACCGATAATGAGCTCACATTGACTAAGGCACAATGTGAGTAAGCGTGCGGTGTTTTTACTGACTTTTATTTCGTTAGGGTCCTGTAAAATAATAATTTTAAGTTTATTATCAAGCACGGACAAATCTTCACAAAGACACGTTGATAAGCTAAATTTACAGTGTTCACACAGCGTACGAGACATAAAATAATCTATTTAATCGTCAATAATTGAAAAACCATTTAATTATACGCGGAATGAGACTATTAGTTGGTTTTTTTTCGAGACAACGATAAAGTATAGAATTAACATAGGTTACTGATGTAGTGCTGCATGAGTAAAAAAAGGATAAAAAATGAATACGATCATCATTGATGAAAATGCATTGGAAAGTATGGAATCGTTATTAGGAGAGCAATTTAGCGATACATTGGTATTTTGTTGCGCTGAATTTGAACGTTTAGGCTCAGAAGTATTAGCCACTATCCATAATGATATTCAAGTTGCCAGTCGCCATGCGCACAGTTTGAAGTCAAACGCGGCGCAATTTGGCGCCAGTAGTTTATCTGATGTGGCAAGGGAAATAGAGCAAAGCTTAAACAGTAATAACTTAGCGCAGGCAATTGAGGCATCACAATTACTCGATAGTCAAGTTGCAGGTTCAAAAGCTAAGTTAACTGATTGGTTGCAAAGTCGTTAGATACTCAGACGTGAATTTATTTCAGTTTTAAGGCCATAAATACACTAGTATTTGGCCCCTTTGCTAGGGTAATCTAGTTGTTCCACTAGTAGAGGTAAAAATGTCAGAAATTAAAAAGAGTCATAAATTACAAGGCGTTTGTTATGACATTCGTGGGCCCGTATTAGTACAGGCACGCAAAATGGAAGATGAAGGCCAAAAAGTTTTAAAATTGAATATTGGTAATCCCGCGGCATTTGGCTTTGATATGCCAGAAGATATGCATCGTGATATTATTCGTAACCTTTATTCGGCCCAAGGCTATTGTGACTCGAAAGGCCTCTACTCAGCCCGTGTGGCTATTTATCAGCACTATCAACAACGCGGTTTATATAATTTAGACGTCGATAATATTTATATTGGCAACGGCGTCAGTGAATTAATTCAAATGACGACCCAGGCGTTACTTAATAATGATGATGAAGTGTTGATCCCAGCACCTGATTACCCGTTATGGACTGCGTCAGTTAAATTGGCAGGGGGTAATCCTGTTCATTATTTATGTGATGAAGAACAAGACTGGTTCCCTGATATTGCTGATATTCGTAGTAAAATCACCTCAAAAACTAAAGCCTTGGTGTTGATCAACCCAAATAATCCAACGGGTGCAGTATACGATAATGCCTTATTACAGCAGCTTATAGATATTGCGAGAGAACATAAGTTGTTGTTATTAAGTGATGAGATTTACGAGAAGATTTTATATGACGGTATCACACACAGCTCAATAGGCGCATTATGCGATGATGTACCAATCATTACATTTAATGGTTTAGCTAAAACTTATCGCGCAGCTGGGTTACGTATGGGCTGGATGGTGCTCAGTGGCCGAACGGCGATGATGGATGATTTACGCAAAGGTTTAGATATTTTAGCATCAATGCGTTTATGTGCTAATGTGCCAGCGCAATACGCTATTCAGCAAGCATTAGGTGGTGTGCAATCAATTGATGATTTAATCAATCCTGGAGGGCGCCTGTATGAGCAGCGCGATATTGCATGGCGTGGTTTGAATGCGATTGAGGGGATTTCTTGTACCAAACCCAAAGGAGCTTTGTATGCATTTGCTAAAGTAGATACAGAACGTTTTAATATCAAAAATGATGAAAAAATGATTCTTGATTTACTCAAAGCGGAAAAAATATTATTAGTGCATGGTAGGGCATTTAACTGGCCAACCCCAGATCATTTTAGGTTGGTGTTTTTACCAAATAAAGATGATTTAACCACCGCGATGGGTAAGATGCAGCGCTTTTTTAATCATTATCGACAAAGCTAAGCCAGTGATTCTGGGATCTGAAAAAAGAAAAAGCGAGTTCATCATTTAATGATGACTCGCTTTTTTAATGAAACTAATTTGTTGCGATCAGTAGGCTTTATCAACGCGGACGGTATTATCTGATAAATACACTAAGCGTACGCTGTCACCGGTGTTAAAAGTCATTTGACTGTCTTTGTCTTGCACCACCATAAATTGTTCACCGTTTTCAACTTTGATCATCAATTCAACCAAATGATATTGGTTATAATGACTGCCTTGTTGGCGGTTATGTGCAACGCTGCCACCAATTACAGAGCCTAAAATTGTTGCTGCCGTGCGACCGCTACCGCCGCCAAATTGATTACCGATCACACCACCAAGTAAGGCACCACCAAAGGTTTTCCAACCACTATTTTTGTCTTGCACGAGCTCTTGTTCAGTAATGTTACGCACTGATTGCACATTACCAAACAGGACTTGCTGTACAGGCACAGCTTTATTGCGTTCGTATGCCGCAAAGCTTGGACTGCTGATGATAAGGGCTGTACACAGCCCCATTATTAATTTATTCATCATTTACCTCCTAAGCTGAATTACCAGCCAAAGGTTGATTTCTCACGGGTTTTACGAATTTCAGTTTCGTCAGCCCATTCTACTAAGCCACTTTTTAAATCCATTAAGCGCATTGTAAATTTATAGTAGACATCAGCTTTATCTTCGTTTGACTTAACGATGCTTGATAAGTTGCCATACAGCATATATTGCGCGCCGACTTGCTGACCAAAAGCTACTGCCGTTGAAGGGTCAACTAATGCATCTACATTTTGAAAGTTAAGTTGCTCTCTTACCGCTTCTACACGACCCATATCAACAAAGCGAAACTTGCCACTGCGAAGTAGTTGAGTTGAAATTGAATCAGTGATTGATTCAGTATCAATGTGCTCACTGGTTTTGTTTTTAATTCGCTCAACAAATACTACTGGGCGTGTATTTGCTGTCATAGTGCCCACTACAGGAGATGCCAGCAGTGAGTCGGTCATTTGTGTGGCGACTTTTTGTAAGTCGGTTGAACCAAAGTTAATATCAGTCGTTTCAACGGCTTGTGCATCACCATAGCTGACCACAGCTTTATTCGCACAGCCACTGAGTGCGAGAGCGCTTAAGCCAAGTAAAACAAAACCAGAGAGTGCTTTTAATGTAGGTTTTTTCGTTATGTTTACAGTATTCATAGTGGTGTCCTTTACTTTTTAAATTCTTGTGCTTCGGTCGATACTTCGCGAACAGCTAATGAAAATGTGACTGCATCGGATGTGGGGGCAAGACCCGGTAGTTGCATATTGGCAAAGCCAAATAAAGTCAGTGCTTGCCAAGGCGAGTGATTGCCTTTGATCACAAACCCATCAGCGTCGTACCAAGTAAATTGGTACTGCAAATATTGCGACTTTTTATATTGGCTAGACAGTGTCACCACGACATCGGTTAACTGATTAGTTTGACGAGTTTTTACATCTGTAATGGCCAGTTTTTTAGCCAGATCAGGGTTATCTACTTTTAACTGTTGTTGATATTGTGCTGAAGCTTGTTCAACACCAATACCTGAGGTGGTTGGCCTACTACTACAAGCTGCCAGTAGACACACCGCTAATAATGGCACTAAATATTTCATGGTAGCTCCTAAAGTTGCACTACGTGAGAATTAAAATAGTTGTTAATAGAGGTTAGATAAATCAAGGTTAACCCTTGCTTACTAACGGTAAAGTTTATGCTGTTATGAGCGCCAAATGTTAATACATGGTCGCCCGCTGAAAGTTGGGTACGTGCGACACTTATTTGATTAGGCAATGTCAACCAACTGCGAGTATCAGCTTGCTCTGAGGCCAGGTTGTAAATATTCGCAAGAATATTGCCGACATCGCCACCACTGCGTGCCAATTCCGCACGTACTTTTTCTTTTGCGACTAAACGCAAGATTTGCCGAGAAACCCGAGCCGGTGTTTGCTCCTCAAGGGTCTTTGCCGCTAATGCTTCAAGGCGCACTAAAGGACTGAGCGGTAAAACGTGTGCCGCGATACGTATTTCATTGATCGCCGGAACATAGGCGTTATCTTTATATACAGGCATTGCTAAGCTGTAAAAACGCGCATCACCGCCAGATGTATAAATCGGTAAACGCAAAACAAATTCATCTTTTTCTGGTACCAAACCTTGTTCGATTAACACCACAACATCACCGCTGTTGTCGGCCTGCTTAGTTGGCTCACCAAAGCGTTTTTTATACTCCACAAAATCTTGATCAAAACCTTGTTTTTTAGCTAGGTATAATACATCTTGCTGTAAATATGCATTGTCAGGGTTGATTTCTAACGCCTTCTTATAATCAATATAGGCATCATCGAACTGTTTATTGCTTTGATAGAGCAAACCTGAGAGATAAAACGTAAAGGCATTTTGGTAGCCATTCTTTACGTTTTTAATTACATCATCCATACTGGGGTAATGCTTTTGCGCTTCTTTAACACTGGCATCAATATCATCTTGGTTCGCCGTTAACACATCAGTTTGTACTTTATTAGCGCGGCGAACTTCAACTAACGCACCTTCAACATCATTTTTAAAAACATAACCAAGCGCTTTGTAGCTGTGCAACATACTCATTTCGTATGGGGCAGGTGTATACGCGATGACAGAGTCATTGGTTAACAGTGCGTTGCTTTGTTCAAGCCCAGCACTGAGTTGTACTTTTGCAGCTTGGCGCTTAATTTCCATTTGTTGATAGACAGCTTCGTAGTATGGCTGTGCGGTATCATATTGATTACTCAAGTTATTTAAACGAGCCTGCTCTAATTGATTAAGCAAGTAGTTACTGTGGGATGGCCCGTTAGTTGGCAATAGTTGCTGGGCTTGAGCTAGGTCATTGCTATTAATGGCTTGGCGTACAGGCGTCATTTGACTGGCGTAATCGGTAAATAGATCACCCAACCCGATGGTACTGCAGCCACCTAAAATAGCACAAAAACCAAAAATAACACTACGTTGCACATGGCACTCCTTTTATCACCGTTAATACAGATTAGCATAATCTGATTTAAGGGTGATGATAAACAATGTAAAAAATCGTAGCTGCAAACTTATATTTATGAAACCAAGTTGAAATAGATCCCGGCGGTATGCGGTCTTGCTGTATGTAGTACCTATAATTACATAATCAGAGGAATACAATTATGAAGAAATTTACTGGGGCAGCAATGGCGGTAATGGTTGCAGGTTTAGTTGGCTGCAATAGCACTGAAGCTGAAACATCGTCCGTAGCCGCGGCTAATACTGGGGCAGCAACAACGGATTTAGTGCATTGTTATGATGTTAATGTATGTGGAGGTCATAATGATTGTAAAACGGCTGAAAATGCTTGTGCGGGTCATGCCTCTTGTAAAGGTACTGGTTTTGTTGCTATGCCAGCAAAGTCTTGTGC
>NZ_PNDT01000085.1:0-55547 GCF_005886375.1 Pseudoalteromonas sp. S1727 | reverse complement strand
AATCATTACTAAAACTAGTAACCAAATGGGAAATCAACATGATGCTTGGGTAAACTGCAATTTAACCACAAGCATAGTAATAGACTAAGCAAGTCAAATTTAGTTCAGAAAAAATTCAATTTTTTATAGATTATTCTAACTTTTAATTAAAGACAGCATTTGTTCTTCATCAAACTTAGTAAAACTCATTGATTTTTCAGTAAATAGTGCATCAACGAGTGCTTGCTTATGTTGCTGCATTTTAAATACTTTTTGTTCTATGGAATTAGCCATAATTAATTTATAGACAAAGACAGGGTTGGTTTGCCCAATGCGATAGGCACGATCTGTCGCTTGTTTTTCAACCGCGGGGTTCCACCAAGGATCGAAATGGATCACGGTATCTGCTTGGGTAAGGTTGAGTCCTGTACCACCGGCTTTTAAACTAATCAAAAACACTGAGCTTGTTCCGCTGGTAAATTCTGCAATCACTTTATCGCGGTGCCTTGTTTGCCCAGTTAATAAGCTGTAATTGATACCAAGCGAGGCTAGCTGTTCAGCAATAATATCGAGGGCTGAAGTAAATTGACTAAAAATAATAATATTACGACCTTCATCTAACATTACTGGTAAATGTGTACTTAACCAGTCAAGCTTTGCGCTTCTGGCCGTAGTACTTTCATCGAGTAAACGAGGGTGACAACATATTTGTCGCAATTTTAGTAAAGCTTCTAAAAACACCAACTTACTTTTTTGTGCGCCTTGTGAAGCAAATAGGTCGACTATTTTCTGTTCTAATGAATGAGTGATGCTTTGATAGAGCTCTTGTTGTTTAGCCTCAAACTCAAACTCTTTTACTAATTCAGTTTTTAACGGCAGTTCTTGGGCAACCTCTGCTTTAGTACGACGCAAAATAAATGGGAGAATTAATGACTTAAGTTCATTAGCACGTTCAACATCAGCATCTCGCTCTATAGGTGTTTGAAAATGTTCTTTAAAATGAGTCTGCGAGCCAAGTAAAGAGGGCATGGCAAAGTCGAGTAATGATTTTAACTCAAATAAGTTGTTTTCAATTGGCGTGCCACTTAAACACAAGTTAAACTGTGCGTTTAGCCGCTTAACCAAACGGGTTACTTGTGCACTGTCATTTTTAATATATTGCGCTTCATCAAGAATAATATTCTCAAAATATAGCGGCGCATAATAAGCGATATCACGCTTCAATAATGGGTAGGTCGTCAAAATACAATCAGCCTGGGCTAGATGCTGTAATTGCTCGACACGTGCAGCTCCAAAAATAGTGGTAACTTTAATACTACTGGCAAATTTACTTATTTCATTTTGCCAATTACTAATCAGACTGGTTGGACACACAATCAAGGTAGGCCCTGCTTGTTCTCGTTGTCGGGAGTTCGCTAAAAATGCAATTACCTGCAACGTTTTACCTAACCCCATATCATCAGCCAAAATTCCACCTAATTGATGACGCTTTAAAAACTGCAGCCACTGTACGCCTTGTTGTTGATATTCACGTAATTTCACACCATCATTTAGGCCATGCAAAGAGATGCTGTCATCGGTTTCAGAGCTATTAAGCTCAGTAAGGTAGGACTCTAAATGATCATCAACAAGCGTAATATCTAAACTACTGCAATCAATTAAATGCACTAAAAAGGACAGTGGCATTAGTAATTCGTCACGGGTTTTTATAAACTCAAAACGTTGCTTAAAATCAGCTAACACATTGAAAGCAGCTTTACTTATAACGCCAAACTTTTTGCCACTCGCATAATAATAAAAGTGTTCACTTTGGCGGTTTAACGATTCAAACTCAGGGTGATCGTTAGCAAGCACGAGTGAAGCTTTAACATCTGGGATCAATATTTTACTAACAATTTGATGACCTTTACCGCGCTTAACCTCTAAGCCAACACTGCTGAGCGACTTTTTAACAACTAGCTTTTTATCAGTTACTTTCCATCCACGTTGTTTAAGGCCTGGAATGACTTCATACTTAAACCAATGCTGATGTATAACTGATTGTTTGTTAAATATAAATTCATTTTGTAAAGCCCCTTTACAGAGTGTAAAGCCGAGGTTTGTAAGCTCAGTTATCACTGTATTTTCAAGCGAGCTATTAAGTAAGTGTACAGGAGCCTTATTAGGAGCGTAATGCTGATCTTGATAATTAAAGTTAAGCGTTAGCTTTAAATCATTATTGGTATTACTAACTTCAACAACCGCTGATGCATCAGCGACACGCTTTATTCTTTTTCGCTCAGATTGTTGATAATGAGGGATCACGCCATCCCCAAAATTAGCCGCTAACTGTTTATATACTCGATCAAAATTGGCGGTATGAATTGCTGGAATAGCACGTATATGTGCAACCTCTTCGCCGCTCAATGGGGTGCGTAAACGACCAATCCGCAATTTTTCAGTATCAAGATAAGTCGGTGGTGTAGTTTTTAATAATAACCAAGAGTCTCTGCTGTTAATAGATACATTAAGCTGTGTCAGGTCATTCTTGTGTGACCAAGAAAAAATAAGATCCTCAGCGCTATCCGCTTTAATTGCTTGTCTTGAGCGTCCAAAAAATAAACGCTGAGAACTGAGTAGCTGTTGTAATGCATTAAAACCCCATTGCCCTTTAAGCTCAAGGTTACCAAGCGCATTTTGCGAGCGTATCCAACTATACAAACGAAAATCAGCTTCGAGTAAATCCGAAGGAGTAACAAAACTATTAAGCTGTTGATCAGTTAAGTTGCGGCCAAGGGTGTAATTATGTTCAGCAGAGAATGCAGCAATTTTAGGAGTCAATATAACTCGTGAGTTTTCCACATCGAGTACAAACAATAAAACATTTTTTGCAGATTGTGATTGGGTTTGTTTAAGCGATGTAAGCTCAGTAAACCAATCATTCATAATATAATCTTGGCCATAATCACCTGAGTGATCAATCTTAAGTTTCAACAACACTGCAGCTAAATGTCGACAGTTAGTTTTAGCATTACAAGAACAATGACGATCAACAGCAAAGCCATTGGCTAATTTTCTGATTTCAATATGCTGAGAAAATGTTGTACCTTGATTGCCTAGCATCGACGCATCAATCACAGAAAAATCATGATTGTGCTCTAACCAGTTAATTTGTCCATTTGCGACATACTCTTTTGCTTTACTGAGCACATGCGGTTTAAATAGTTGTTTAATAAACCGTTCAGATAAAGGGAACTGAGTAGCTTGTTCTTGTTTTATCTCTTCGAAAATAGCGAGTAAGTCATTTTTAGATAAGTTAGCAGACATATTGCTCAAGGCAGTAAAAATCAAAAATAATTTCACCAGTATATGATTTATCGGCGTTGAGCTAAAGCATTAAAATGTTTAATCAGACTGGTTGGATCTGAGAACTTAGTAAAAAAGTGTTCTCAACAAAAATATTTGGCTACTTTTTTAGTTAATCACATTTAACCAACAACTAACACACAAGTTATAAACAACTAAGCAAGAAACGAGGGGGTTTACAGATCATATTTTTACTAAGCGATAAGTTATTTACCGGCAAAAAGTGAAAATAAGGGGTATAAGTTAGTAAAAAAATGATCTGAGAGTTAAAAAATAGGTATTTCATACACTCTAGATCATTATTTTACTAACTTAATGAAGGAGGGAGATCAGTATATTACTAACTAAACCTCACCTTCAGATCAGACTTTTATCAACTAATTAAACGCATTTAATAACTTAGTTAATTGCTCTAAGCGTTTGTCTGTCATCACTTTATTATCAATTTTAATGGAGACATCACCACTTTTTAAATTACGTTGCACACTGATATAGTCATTTTCTAACAAAGCCTCACGACGTTGAGTTGATTGTGGCTCAGTGGTCAGCAATTTAGTGATCGCCATAGCACGTTTATCATCGCCTGTGATCTCATCTAAACTTATATCATCAGTTAATTGATTAACGAGTTGATTAAAAGCGTGTTCATCTCGCTCTTTAGCTGCTATAAGCTTTTTGGCGACTTCTCGACCAACATGATTAGCAGTGGGGTATAACGAAAGCACAGCTGCAGGAAGCTTCTCATAGGCTTTAATTGCATCGGCAATGGCAGTATGTGACACACCTTCAATTGCTGCTACTTCACGGTATGACCCTTTTTTGCCTTGCTCAACTAATTCATCTTTAGTTTGTTGATAAGCTTGACCAAGCTCCCATAAGCTCGGAGCAATATATTGATCCGAAGAGATTGCTAAAATCTTAGCATCCTGTTCGGTAAAGTCCGTTGAACTTAAAACCATATAGTCGGCGTTACCTAAAATACAAGCCATACGACGACGTGAACCGGCCAGTACCAAGGTTTCATCGCCTTTATCCCAACATAGGGCTGGGTGTTGATTACGTCCGTCCTCGCTTATTGCAGGAAGAATATCAGCCACTGATTTTTCATTTAACAGGATCTGTACGCGGCGATTTTTAGCATAGACCTTAGTGCTAGTTTCAATTTCTGCATGAGGGATCACTTTACAAACAAGCGTGATCTGGCGGTTTGGATCACTTGGTGCAGGCATTTTAATTACATCACCAGCACTGGCTTGCTCTAACAACTCATCTAAACTACTGCTACCAATCGAAGTTGCAAAAGGATCTAAGCTGGTGTCATTTTTACGTTTTTTAGCCATTTTTTGTTAACTACCTTACTTAGGTTCATTCAATTGAGATTGGGTTGAAAGCCAATTTGAGCGGATCAACATTTCAAGTTCATCGACCACATCCTTGATATTTTCTTGCGCACGCAATAAAGACTCACGGCTGGCAAGACTGTCAGATGTTTTTTGATCAAAAATGGTATTAAATGATGATGAACTGGCGGTAATTGCTGAACTATGATTAATAGGATAACTCATTACTTGGCGACCGAATGCACTACGAACATCTTTTACAATGTCACGTTGTGAGTGATTACCTTTAACGTAATTAGTCACTAAAAATTGCATAAAATCCCAGCCCTCATGACCTAAAGAAGCCACAGTATGATAAATTTCACCTAATCGTTTAAGATATTTATTGTTTGCATCAAAGTCTACAGCTTCAGGATGAACAGGAATAAGCATAGCTGTTGAAGCCATTAAAGCATTATAAAACATAAAGTTAAGAGATGGTGCCGTATCTATTAAGATGATATCAAATTGATCTTTAACAGGCTCAATTACTTTTTCGAGCAATTTATGATAATGACGCGTAACATCATAACTTGAGCTATCTTTTAACAAGGTTGCTGTTTCGTGCTCAAAGTAAAAATCGTCCATACCAGAGGGTAATATACGAATATTTGGAATATGCGTAGGTAAAAATGCATTTGTAACCAATTGTTGCCAAGTCTCATCAGCATCTAAATCAATACAGTCACGCATTAAATCACCCACAGTGATTGGCTCAGGCTCACTAGGTGGGAAAAAACTTGAAGAAGAACCTTGTGGATCTAAATCAATAATACCAATACGATAGCGCTTGATGTTTGTAGTCGCTAAGGCAGCTGCAATATTAACCATACTAGTGGTTTTACCACAACCACCTTTAAGTGAGTTAATCACGATAACTTGTAATTTATCATCTACATTACGGTGATCAGGCTGAATATCCATGATATCTGCCATGGCAAAAATATTAACTAAGGTATAAGCATAATGACCGTTAGCACCTCGTTTAATATTCAGTTCATCAAAATCGCCATTATCATGTCTTCGTTTTAACGTACGATTATTACAACCTAAAAGATCTGCGGCTGCTTTTTGGGTATAGGTGCGCAGTTCTTTTTCTTCTGATTTTAAATGGGCACGATAATGCTGAATACGTCCTGCTAATGATTTTTCTGCTACTTCTGCAGTTGCTTTTAAAAGCCGATAAGTGGAGAGCGCATTATTATGAATTGACATACTTTCTTCCTCAAAGTTAGGCTTTTAGTATAATGTCCATTCAAATGACTGTAAACAACTATTTAAGGCGACATGGCTTTTAATAACAAGACATTAAATAAACTTATTGAAAATTTAAAATCGCTTAGTATAAATAAAGAAGTTTAAAGGTGGTTAAATATATAAGGTAGTAAAGGTTAAGAGCTTAATATTTACATATAACCATATGAAATATATAAATAATAGTAAAAAAAGCAGATCAGGTTTATACTTGGTTAAGATCAGATCTTTAGTTACTGACAGATCGCTATTTTACTAAGTAGAAATTTAGCTATTGAGTTATGCACAGTTTGAGCACAGTATTATGCACAAAAAATGCTGTTCAGATCAATTTTTTACTAAGCAAATTAAGATGTTATCCACTTAGCTCAGCTAAAAATAATGACTTTAATTAGTATAGATCTGATCTGTAGTAGGTATAGATCAGATCTATGCTAACTGATCGACTAATTATCCACAGCCTAATTAGAAAACACATGATTATGTCGTGTATTTTATTGTAAAAAATGAAAATAAACGGACAAAAATTTAGTTGAGTTAGTAAAATTTAGACTTATAACCGCTCAGTTAGTAAAAAAATGATCTCAAAACATCAAAGATCATGCTATGTTAGTAAAAAAGTGATCTGAAAATATATTTTAAACTCAGATCAAGTTTATACTAACTTAAACATTTAACTTTTACAGTTTAATGTGTTGTTATTAGCTGTCGCAACAAATTTGGAAATAAGAACAATGAACCGAAAGGTCAACATCTCGGTAGATAACTTGCCCGATACATTACGGGGACAGATCCACGGGGTGGAAAGTGCAATTGATAACGAAAGCCTCGCATTATTTACAGATAATAAAGATGTACGCGTATCGCTAGAAAATGCAGCGCATGGCTTACGTGCCTATTCAAATACATTCAATCATTATGATTTGTGGGGACGTTTTGTTCGCTCTGGTCATAAAAAATTACCTCTAGAAGAAGCCCCGAAAAAAACCATTATCACTCGAAAAATATCAGAGAAGGTTGATGGAATTTTATATGATGGTGAAATTAAGATCACACCTGCTGTAGTGAGTAGTCGTAAAGATGGTGAAGATGTTGAATATTTAGTTTGGCCATCAGATCGTGAAGAAAAAGTTGAGCGTGCTCTTATTCGTTTAGCATCAAAAGGCAAAATCGTTAAAATTAATTTTAAGTCCGGTATTCAATATGCTGTGGTTTTTTCGATGAACGAATTGGCCCAAGAACTTAAAGCGGTTGGCCAGTCTATGCCTTACCCGCAAATTAAAGAAGCATTAGAAGCACTGCAAGGTTCAAAATTATCATTTAAGTATTCTGCGACAGATACCAAAAATACAGATATCGATGACTCCTTTTATGAGTCGAATATGAACTTTTTGTCGTCACTTCATTTTAGTGGCAAAAAAGGGCAGGGCGGTAACGTAAAGTGTGTGGCATGTTTGAATGCGTTTGTTCATAACATGATCGATAATCTTGAGTACAAAGGGTATTATTTTAACAGTGCACAAGAATTAAAACGGGGTTTATCCCGATGGATGATGCTTCGCCTTTATCATTTATGGCGGTATGCAGCACCAGGTAAAACATATCACTTCAGATTACTTTCTATCATGGAAAAATATGGTTCAATATATTCGACCGATGATATTACTGAAAATAAGTTAAAAGCATTGCGCCGTGATATGACCACAACAATGAAAGACCTTATTGAGAAAGGGGCTATTTCGGAATATAGCATCACTAATGTGAAAGATGATAAAACCGGAAATATTGTTGATTACACCTATGAGATGCATCCGTCGGATCAATTCTGCGATGAAATACTTACCTTAAACAAGCATAACAAACGTATTGAAATTCAAGGTGGGAAACGTATTGTTGAGAATGCAGTTTTAATTGATGAAGATAAAATTGAAGCTATAGTAGAAGATTGATTTTTATAAATTACGTAATGATACTGTAAGGCCGCTATGTAGCGGCCTTTTTAACATAATCACTTTTCAACTTGCTCCAAGTATAATCTATCAACAAGAAAATCATATTCACGCTTTCGTGGGTGGCTTTGAGGTTTTTGATAGTCTGGTAATGTACCAAGTTTTACATCTGGTTCAGGATTAATCAAAATAAACGGTAAGGCAGCACTTACGTGATAACGGTTTTCTGCCGTGTATCTGACATTGACTTGAGGGCTAACTCGAGTTGGTCGACGAATTCTGAGTTTGTCTTTATCCCCTAAACTGGCAACTCTTAATTGCTCTTGAGCTACGAGCGCTTGCCAACTGTGTTGGTCTATCATGCGCGGATTAGAATAACCCGCTGATTTTTCGAGCATAGCAAGTGCCATTTTTTTGGTAAGTGTTTTTGTTGCATGCTTATGCATCCACGTAAAGCGAACTGAAAAAGGGGAGTTTACTTCAAAATGGATTTTACGATAGGCAGCAAGCGTAATTAAATTTGGGATGGCATTATGGACAGCTTCAAAGCGTGCATCATTGTTATCGATAGCTAAAATACATTCTTTAAATGAAGCCTTTGCTCTATTTAATTGTTGGATACGTGCAACAAGTTGTTCTTGATCTGCATTATCAATTACCAATAGTCCAGGATGACGTTTTAAAACGCGACTGCTTAGGTCTGCTTTTTTATATATATCTTTAAACGAATTTAATATTGATCTGTGAGCTTCATCACCGGTGATTTTATTTACCTGAATAGATTGAGGAATAACCTTCTCATCACGACTTTCAACATCGGGTAGTTGATAATATTCAGCCTTTTTGTAGCCACAAGATTGAAGCTCATCAATAAACAAGTTTGTTAAATCATTGAGCAAATCGAATTGACTTCGAATTTGTACTTTAGTTACCATGAGAACACATCATACTGATTTGATAACAGCAGTCTATCATACTGAATAAAGATTCTAAATTACCCTTCGCACATTCCTTTTGATTATTTTTAGTCAAGTTTTACTCAGTGTTAAGCTTATTTTAGTATTCAAATAAAGTATGATGTGTTCTTTGTTGTCTTTTAAATAAATCTTGTCTTACATGGCAACTGAGAGTTAAATTAAAATACCCATAAAGTGGCTGTTATGTATTGAGTTAAAATGTAATCAAAAAGGATTTATTAACGAGAGCAGATATAACAAAATACTTTAAAGGTGTATGGTAGGAATAATACAGAGCTTGTCGTAATCATTAAGCTAAAACTGTGCAAGAATGAGATTGGAAACAAATCTAGCATACAAACAAAAGTAAAAAGCTGTAAGACAAAAGTTAGTAAAACACAACTCAGTGCTTGGTAAGGCCTAGAGAGTAGGTGGTGGCATTTAACATATATACTGTGTTATCACTCATCATTTAACGTAATTCACCAACTAAACAATGATTATTAATATCGAGAAGCTGACAACGTGTTGAGCGAGGACTTCAACCCTATTTGGAAAATCTAGTTCCTCAGGTTCTGTGGCGTAATTAATATTCATGAAGCCTGGATGTATGCATTGTCCAACTGTAAGCTGTACATAAATCCGCTTAATACCACCAACTTAGCAAACAAAGTAATACTGGTGAAAAACAAAGGGCTTTACACTCCGTAGTAATATTTAAGTAGTAACGGAAGTTGTTATATAGTTCCTCACGACGCTAGTTAATGCTTACTGGGGTAATATTGTTGTAGAAACGTCTTCCTAATCATGATTTGGCTATTCAAGAGTCGCAACTTTGCAGAGAGTATATATAGTGCTGTAACCGCGTATTATCATTCTACAATATAAAGATTTACACACGAGCAATGATGAGTAGGTTCCTTTTAAATTGGATGACGATTATTTTAGCGTGTTGATCACAAGTTACACCACCCTTAGCACATAAAAACAAAACCATCCACAACGGTATTAAAATAAATCAAAGCTAGCTGTAAAGACAAGATTACATAGCAATGAATATATAGTATGATGTGTTCTTTTACGGTTGTATTGTGCAACTTACTCGAAAAACAATGCGTGGGAAGGAGTTAAATAATATAAATGTTTTAAAAAACATTGGCTTATTAGTAAGAATAAAAACCTTCTAGGCTAAAAAAAACCAATAAAATACGAGTAAAATTCAATAATATTTATCTCATAACTAAATAATTGATAATTAGCGAATATAGTCCTTGAACAGGGCCACTGCATACGTTAATTTTCACCTATCAGGTAAATGTAGGAATGAGGAAATTAATATGCAGTCGTGGAACCCAAATAGCTGGAGAGAACTCCCTATACTTCAGCAGCCACAGTATCCGGATCAAGAAGCACTGAAAACTGTTGAAAGCCAATTAAAAAGTGCACCGCCATTGGTTTTCGCAGAAGAGACCCGTAGCTTATTTAAGCAACTAGAAGATGTATGTGAAGGCCGTGCCTTTTTACTTCAAGGCGGTGATTGCGCAGAATCATTTAGTGATTTTAATGCAGCTAACATTCGTGACACTTTTAAAACAATTTTACAAATGGCCGTAGTCTTAACATATGGCGGTAAGTGTCCTGTTGTTAAGATTGCTCGCATGGCGGGTCAATACGCAAAACCACGTTCTGCTGATCTAGAGACTATCGATGGTGTTTCACTACCTTCGTACCGTGGCGATATTATTAACAACTTCGAGTTTACTGAAGAAGCACGTATTCCCGATCCGCAACGTTTAATGACAGCCTATCACCACAGTGCTGCAACATTAAACTTGTTACGTGCCTTTGCACAAGGTGGACTTGCTGATTTACATCAGGTAAACCGTTGGAATATGGGCTTTGTTGCTGCAAATCCTCTAAAAGAAAAGTATCAACAACTTGCCGATAAAATCCAAGATGCTCTTGAGTTTATGGAAGTGTGCGGTATTAACTCAACAATTGCACCGAGCTTAAAAGAAACTGACCTATATACTTCTCATGAAGCGTTACTACTGGGTTATGAAGAAGCGCTTACACGCCGTGATCACTTATCAGGTGATTGGTATGATTGCTCTGCACACTTTGTATGGATTGGTGAACGTACCCGTCAATTAGATCATGCGCACATTGAGTTCTTTAAAGGCATCAAAAACCCAATTGGCGTAAAAGTAGGTCCTGGTATGGACCCTGATGACTTAATTCGTTTAATTGATGCATTGAATCCAGATAACATCCCAGGTCGTTTAACGTTAATTACACGAATGGGCGCAGACGTGCTGCCAGAAAAATTACCTGCACTTGTCCGTAAAGTACAACAAGAAGGCCGTAAAGTCATTTGGAGCTCAGATCCAATGCATGGTAATACCGAAAAAGCGACTTCGGGTTATAAAACGCGTAGCTTTGATAACATCCTACGTGAAATCAGCCAATTCTTCGCTGTACATAAAGCCGAAGGTTCATATGCCGGTGGTGTTCATTTAGAGATGACAGGTCAACATGTAACTGAATGTACCGGTGGTGCCTATGGGTTATCGGATGATGATTTAGCACAGCGTTACCGTACGCAATGTGACCCTCGCTTAAATGCTGACCAAGTATTAGAGCTTGGTTTCTTAGTGGCAGATCTGTTAAAAGACGCTCGAAAGTAAGCTATATACAAAAGTAAAAAGCCGCAACAGCGGCTTTTTTTATGTCCGATACTAATATTAAGCCCTGTAAAGGCTGAATCTGCATCTTGAGTTGGCTTGGATATAGTTAGTACTTACGACGCTCAAGCCCTGTATCAGAAATGATTTTTGCTGAAATTTCTTCAACAGAATGGTGTGTTGAGTTTAAATAAGGCAACTTATGCTTTTTGTACAGCATTTCTACTTCACGAACTTCAATCCGACACTGCTTAAGCGATGCATATTTAGAGTTTGCCATCCGACGTTGACGAATATCAGCCAACCGAACAGGGTCAATAGTAAGCCCAAACAACTTTTGCTTATATGCAGTTAAACAATCCGGCAATTTACCTGTTTCCAAGTCATCTTCTGTAAGCGGATAATTTGCTGCTTTTATACCGTATTGTAGTGCAAGGTATAAGCTCGTTGGTGTTTTACCGCTTCTACTTACACCTACTAAAATAATATCAGCCTCAGCATAGTTTTTAATGTTCGCACCGTCATCATTAGTTAACGCGTAATTAACCGCATCAATTCTAAAGTCATAGCTTTTTTCGTGCATTGAGTGAGTACGATGCACTTTTGGTACAGGAGCCACTTTCAGCTCATTTTGAATTTTATCGCTAAATGTAGTGAGAAAATCATAACTTACAGCATCTGCAGAACGAATTATTTCACTTAATGTATGATTCACAAAGGTAAAAAATACCAGGGGTTTTTCACCTTCACGTTGCGATGTTGCATTTATTAAGGCTTTTACTTCTTTAGCTTTTGCCTCAGTTTCTACAAATGGGATAGTTTTATGGTTAAATTCGACGGGAAATAAAGACAAAGTCGCATGACCAAATACTTCAGAAGTAATGGCTGTGCCGTCAGAAATATAAAATGCAGTTCTCATATTAACCTTTTTCTTACGTTAAAGAGTAAATTGGGGTCCTTACGGTTTACGTAAGGTCTATTGCCAGTGTAGAATGAAGGGGACCTTTTTAGAAGGTTTTCTTTCTTAACTCTCACAGTTAATACGACAATTTGTTTTTTGGAGAAAGACCCGTGCAAGAATACGTTCTCTGGTATCAAGAGCTTGGTATGCAAGATGTTCCACGAGTTGGTGGCAAGAATGCCTCACTTGGTGAAATGATTTCTAACCTCGCTAACGCTGGTGTACAAGTGCCAGGTGGTTTTGCTACAACTGCCGACGCATTTAATGAGTTTTTAGAGCAATCAGGACTCAATGCAAAAATTCACAATATCCTCGACACCCTCGATGTTGATGATGTAAACACACTAGCCAAAGTAGGTGCTGATATCCGCCAATGGATCATCGACACACCATTCCAACCTAATTTAGACCAAGCAATCCGCGATGCATACAGCCAACTCCACGGCGACGCAACAGCAGATGTTTCATTCGCAGTACGTTCATCAGCAACCGCTGAAGATATGCCAGATGCATCATTTGCAGGTCAACAAGAAACCTTCTTAAATGTTCGTGGTATTGACTCTGTAATGGTCGCTATCAAACATGTTTTCGCTTCATTATTTAACGACCGAGCCATTTCATACCGCGTTCACCAGGGGTATGATCACCGTGGTGTTGCATTATCTGCGGGTATTCAACGCATGGTTCGTTCTGACAAGTCAGCTTCTGGCGTCATGTTTAGTATCGATACAGAATCAGGCTTTGAAGATGTCGTTTTTGTAACATCAAGCTATGGTCTTGGCGAAATGGTAGTGCAGGGTGCAGTTAACCCTGATGAATTTTATGTTCATAAACCAACACTTGCTAAAGGTAAACCATCAGTAGTGCGCCGTAACATCGGCTCTAAAGCCATTCAAATGATTTACTCTGCAGATGAATCGCACGGTAAGCAAGTTGAAATTGTTGATGTTGATACCTCACTTTCAAACAAATTCTCGATTACAGATGCCGAAGTGGAAGAACTTGCCAAGCAAGCTGTGATCATCGAAAAACACTATGGCCGTGCGATGGACATCGAGTGGGCCAAAGACGGTAACGATGGCAAACTTTATATCGTGCAAGCACGTCCAGAAACAGTTCGCTCAAACGAAGATACTAATGTCATGGAGCGCTTCCAGTTAAATGGCAGCAGCAACGTGATTGTAGAAGGACGTGCTATCGGCCATAAAATTGGTTCAGGTACCGTACGTGTTCTTAATTCAATTAGCGAAATGGACCAAGTACAAGTTGGCGATATCTTAGTAACAGATATGACCGACCCTGATTGGGAACCTATCATGAAACGTGCAGCAGCGATTGTTACTAATCGCGGCGGCCGTACTTGTCATGCAGCAATCATTGCTCGTGAACTTGGTATTCCAGCTGTAGTTGGTTGTGGCAACGCAACTGACTTAATTAAAGCGGGTCAAGATGTTACAGTATCATGCGCCGAAGGTGATACCGGTTTCATCTACGAAGGTATTTTAGATTTCGAAGTTCTCACCTCACGTGTTGATAAAATGCCAGAACTACCAATGAAAGTCATGATGAACGTTGGTAACCCTGATCGCGCATTTGATTTTGCACGTTTACCACATGCAGGTGTTGGTTTAGCACGTGTTGAATTTATCATCAACCGTATGATTGGTGTTCACCCTAAAGCATTGCTAAATTTTGATGCACAAACTGATGCATTAAAAGCAGAAATAACTGACATGATTGCAGGTTACGAATCACCTGTAGAGTTCTATATTTCAAAATTGGTTGAAGGTATTTCTACTTTAGGTTGTGCATTTGCACCTGAGCGTGTAATTGTTCGTATGTCTGATTTTAAATCAAACGAATACGCTAACTTAGTTGGCGGCCAGCAATACGAGCCAGAAGAAGAAAACCCAATGATAGGTTTCCGTGGCGCTGCTCGTTATATCTCAGAAGATTTCCGTGATTGTTTTGCTCTTGAGTGTGAAGCTATAAAACGTGTACGTAACCAAATGGATATGACTAATATTGAGATCATGATCCCATTCGTTCGTACTCTTGAAGAAGGTAAACGCGTAATTGAATTACTTGAAGAGCACGGCCTAAAACGTGGCGATAACGGCTTAAAAGTGATCATGATGTGTGAACTTCCTTCGAACGCACTATTAGCTGAAGAATTTTTAGAGCACTTTGATGGTTTTTCTATCGGCTCTAACGATTTAACTCAGTTAACACTCGGACTAGACCGAGATTCAGGCTTAATTGCACATCTTTTTGATGAGCGTAATCCTGCTATTAAAAAGCTTTTATCTATGGCAATTCAAACCGCTAAAGCAAAAGGCAAGTATGTAGGTATTTGTGGTCAAGGGCCTTCAGATCATGAAGACTTTGCAGCATGGTTAGTAGAGCAGGGTATTGATTCTGTTTCACTAAACCCAGATACAGTGATCGAGACTTGGTTATACCTTGCTAAAAAATTAGCAAAATAACGAGCTAAGCTCAGTCATAAAAATGCCAGCTACTTTGCTGGCATTTTTGTTTTTTATTATCACTAAGATTAACGGGCTAATTTCTTATCTAAGAATGCACATGATTTTGTCAGTGCCTTTTGACATAATCGCAAATAATGCCGTGCCTTAGGGTAATAAAATGAAAAACACATTAAACCCGCAATAAAAAATATCAATGATGGCCCAGGTACTACAGCAAAAAATAATCCCAATAACATACACAGGCTACCTAACAATATTAATAAACATTTTTTCATTTTATAAATCCGAGTAACTAAGCGTTTAAACATGAGTATAAGTAATTTGCTTATTATTACGACAAAAAGAGTGTTACAAACTGTAAAATCTTCAATTTCTATTGCGCTTTAGCATGATATAATCGAGCAAATGCCTTAATTTATCACCGTCATGATAGCAACAATAAGCCAACAAGATGCCGCGACCGAATTAGTCGCAAGTTACCTAAAAACAATAACTAAACAAGGATTTACTGGCGATACTGATGCAAGTTACGGCACCCGTCTAACAGCATCAACCGATAACAGTATTTACCAGCAATTACCTCAAGGGGTCATTTTTCCAAAAAACGAAAAAGACATCCAAATTGCCCTACAAACAGCTGCTCACGATCCGTTTTTATCGTTAACATTTGGCCCGCGAGGCGGTGGTACAGGAACGAATGGTCAGTCTTTAACACCTGGTATTGTTGTTGATTTATCACGTTATATGCGTGAAATTCTAGAAATCAATGCTGAAGAAGGCTGGGTACGTGTACAAACCGGCGTTATCAAAGATCAACTTAATGATTTTTTACGCCCTTATGGCTTCTTTTTTGCCCCTGACTTATCTACCAGTAACCGAGCAACCATAGGTGGTATGGTTAATACCGATGCGTCTGGTCAAGGTTCATTGGTATATGGTAAAACCAGCGACCATGTTTTAGGGCTTACCACTTTCTTAGTTGATGGTACAAAAATGTGTACCAGCCCAATCGAGATTGAAAAAGCTAAACTGATTGCTGAGCAAGACACCACAATCGGAAAACTGTATTCAACGGTGTTGAATATCTGTTTATCTGATCGCGAAGCAATTTTGGCCAAATTCCCGCGTTTAAATCGTTTCTTAACTGGCTATGACCTAGAGCATACGCTAAGTGATGACTTACAAACTTTTGATATGAGTCGTCTGATCACAGGTTCAGAAGGCTCGCTTGGTATAGTTACTGAAGCCAAACTAAACATTACGCCGATTGCTGAATTTAAAACCTTGATCAACATTAAGTATGACAGTTTTGATTCCGCGTTGCGCCACTCACCATTTTTAGTCGAAGCACGGGCAACCTCTGTTGAAACAGTTGATAGTAAAGTGCTCAACCTTGCACGTCAGGATATTGTTTGGCATTCAGTATCGGACTTAATAACCGATGTTGAAAATAAAGACATGCAAGGCCTCAACATGGTTGAGTTTAACGCTGTATCAGTCGACGACATTAAAGACAAGGTTGATACATTATGTAAGTTACTCGATGATTGCGTAACACAACAAAAAAATGGTGTTATAGGCTATCAACTTACCAGCGATAAAGCAGACATTCTTAAGATTTATGGAATGCGGAAAAAATCAGTTGGCTTATTAGGTAATGTAAAAGGGACTCAAAAACCGCTTGCATTTGCTGAAGATACTGCAGTTCCCCCAGAAAACCTCGCTGATTTTATAGTTGAATTTAGAGCTTTACTCGATAGCCATAATTTACAATATGGTATGTTTGGTCATGTTGATGCTGGCGTATTACACGTACGACCTGCACTGGATATGTGCGATCCAGAACAAGAAAAATTACTACGGGTGATCTCCGACGCTGTTGTAAAACTTACAGCTAAATACGGTGGCTTGATGTGGGGTGAGCATGGCAAAGGCTATCGTAGTGAATACGGGCCTGAGTTTTTTGGAGAACATTTATTCAATCAATTACGCCGGATTAAAGCAGCGTTTGATCCAAACAATCGTATTAACCCAGGTAAAATATGCACTCCTATTGACAGTGAAGACTCACTAGTCAGTGTTGACGATCAAAAGCGAGCTTGGTTTGATAGGCAAATTTCAGTCGATGTTAAAACCAGTTTTAACAATGCCATGACATGTAATGGAAACGGAATTTGCTTTAACTATGACGAAAAATCCCCCATGTGTCCGTCGTATAAAGTTACCGGGGATCGCCGTTATTCTCCAAAAGGACGCGCAAGTTTAATGCGTGAATGGCTACGGTTACAACAAACTAAAGGCATCGACTTATTAGAAGTTGAAAAAGAGCTTAATAAAGGTGAAGTGATCACTTGGTGGGAACGATATCAACACAGTCGTGATAAGAAAAAAGGCGTTTACGATTTTTCCCATGAAGTAAAAGAGTCGATGGAGGAATGTTTAGCGTGTAAAGCTTGTACCACTGCCTGTCCTATAAAAGTAGATGTACCTACATTTAGGTCTCGCTTTTTAAACTACTACCATAGTTATTATGCTCGCCCGCTGAAAGATTACTTAGTGGGTAATATTGAAAACAGCGCGCCAATTATGGCTCGCTTTTCACGCGTAATTAATCCAATTGTAAAAACTAAACTTGCTAGTTCGTTGATCAAAAAAACGGTGGGTTATGTAGATACACCGTTACTCAGTACCCCGTCACTCAAACAGCGTATTAAAAAACAACACCAGTTTAATTTTGCACAATTGCAGTCACTAAGTGCAGAACAGCAAAGTGACTATGTATTGATTGTTCAAGATCCATTTACAAGTTTTTATGAAGCAGAATTGGTCGAGAGTTTTATAAAAATTATTTCGGCGCTAGGCAAAAAACCCATCCTATTGCCATTTTTACCGAACGGGAAACCACAACACGTAAAAGGATTTTTGCATGAGTTTAAAATTACCGCTAAAAATGCCGCAGCATTTTTAAATTCATTGTCAGAAATAAATGCGCCATTGGTTGGTTTAGATGCATCTTTAGTGATGTGTTACCGTGATGAATACAATTCTATTTTAGAAGATGAACGCGGAAATTTTGAAGTGCTACTTGCTCATGAATGGTTAGCGACACAATCATTTAAACCGCTAGCAAACAAAGTAACTAGTGACACATCGTTTACTTTGTTAAGTCACTGTACTGAAACAACGGCATTGCCAAAAGCTGCAAATGTTTGGCAAACTATTTTTTCTGATTTAGGTTTAACACTTATTACTACGGCAACAGGTTGTTGTGGTATGGCCGGCACATATGGCCACGAAGCTCAAAACCAAAATAACTCCCGCGCTTTATACGAACTGAGCTGGCAGGGTGTAGTTGAAAAAAGTTCGCCAGAACAATTATTGGCAACTGGTTTTTCTTGTCGTAGTCAGGTAAAACGTTACGAAAAATTTAAACCGAAACATCCAATTGAATTGCTAGCAGCAAAGCTTACCTAACTTTTCACTTACTAGAAAAACGGCGAACTACTCAAGTAGCTCGCCGTTTTATTTTATCTGTAAAAAGTTATTTTAAATTTATTTTCTTTTTGAAAAACTAGCAGCAATCGGTTTAGTCGTCATGCCATGAATAAATACACTTAATAAAATGGTGGTCATCGCAATCGTAGCTATTTGGTATTTATTTTCAATAGCCGTATCAATAACCATCAAGGTAAAAACGATTGAGGCTAAACCTCGTGGGCCAAACCATGCAAACGTTAATCGCTCTTTAAATTTCAAGTTGGTAAATTGTAGCGATAACATAACCGGAATGATTCTGATCAGCGTGGTACTTAGAAGTGCAAACACAATCACGGTCCAGCTTATATTTGGTAACACTAAATAACTGCAAACAAACCCAAACAAACACCAAATAAGTAAACCTGTAAAATCTGCAATGTGTTCGCTATCTTCAACGAGCTTTTCCCTCAATGGTTGCGCTGTATATTTATCAAAAATTAATCCGGCAACAAAAACTGCAATAAAACCGCTACTGTGAAAACTCTGGGCAATTGAAAATATAGTCATTGCCATACCAACAACTAGAAATGGACTCGTATTGTTTGAAAAATAATGCCGCATCATTGCAAATTTTATTAATGGAATAATTACCGCCATAGCTAGCACTGCAATAATAAGTGCAATACCGAGTTCACGGGCAAAAACCAGCACGGTATCAGCCAAAGAAAATGTAGACGTTGGCTCTTGCGCTAATAACATCAGCACTAAAAAAATCGGCACGCAAAGCCCATCATTCAAACCACTTTCAGTATTTATACCCTCACGAATTTTTTCTGGTACTGCACTGCTATTGAGTAAGCCTTTACTTAATGCCGCATCTGTTGGCGTTAAAATAATTGCCACTAAGGCAGCTTGCAACAAAGTTAATTGGGTAAACATTAAACTAGCAATAACAATGCCTGCCATTAATGTCAGCGGTAAGGCAACGAAAAGTAATAAACTAGGATACTGAAAACTATGTTTTAACACAGATAGTTTAGTTTTCGCTGCATCTGTGAATAAAAAAATGCTCAAGGTTAACTCAATCAGTGGCAACAAATGATCCATATCACTTTTTAAATAAGCAGTTTCATTAGGCAATAAAAAAGCAATTGCGCCACCTATAACAACAAAAAACATCGGGCCGGTAATTTCAACGCGTTCAAGTTGTCGCATTGAAAGTGAGTAAATTAAAAAAGCTAAGCCAACGCAGGCCAATATACTGTATTGCATTTAAATTTTCCTTTTGAGTCCAGACTTTGCACGTTCCTTTATATTAGTTTGAATATAAATTTGATCGGTGGTCGCAATTTTTGCATGACCTAAATCTTCTGATAAATGTTTAAGTGGGCGTGTTTGTGCATCATGAGTTGCTCCCGTATGACGAAGCCAATGTGCAGTGGCAGCTTCAAGTTGTTCAGCATCATCTTTAAAACCATCATCAAGTAAAGATTGTTTTGCTAAATCAAAACTTTGTTGCACTAGGCGACGAATTTGTCGAACGGTCATGCCACCTTGACCACGAATTTTATGCACTAATGGTTCGGCCTCATCAACACGGGGGAGGGCGGGCAACCCTCGGTATAATCTATAACGTTTTAAATAAGTTACAAAATCATCACTTAACGTTACATCCCGTAATTTATTACCTTTTCCCATTATGCGTAAAAACCAAAAACCATCATTGTCTTGCCAAAAATGTGACATAACTGGTGACCACTGAGGTCGCTCTGATAATTCAGAAATGCGTAAATAAAGACCTTTTAAACAAGCTAACGTGAATAAATTTCTTTCTAAATCAGGTTGATGCTCACATTTATCACGCGTTACCCCAAATACATATTCCCATTGAATATCGCTTAAAGTATCCGGTATTTTAATCTGCGATTGCACCACTAAGTACGGGCTATTCTTTTTTACAACAGGAACAAAGTTAGCAAACGTTTTTTCTTCTAAAATGGCAAATTTATAAAACACATTTAATGCGGTAAACATAGCAGCTAATGTTTGTTGACTGGCAATGGATTCTTTAAGCATAAAAGGGCGCCAGTTTTCGTTTAATCGACGAATACCTTGCTCATCTTTATAACGCCATTGTACTGATGTCATAGTCCATTGTTTATCTGGCTCAACCATAAAATCAACATAAGCTTCGATATCTTCACGCTTTAGTTCAAATACTGACTTTTGTGCAATTAACCAAGACCATAAATAAAAGCGCTCAAGCTCATTGCGAAAACGATTAAACGTCGCCTCTGATTTACGGCCATAAACATAAAGAAATTGGTACAAAAAAACTAATTCTTGCTTTGATTCAGCGACAGTCAAGCCAACTTGCTGTATAAAGGTGGCAAGTTCTGGGTATTCTGATTGCAGTGTATCATCTTCAAGATGAGCAATTTGATACCGTAATTGTTTTAATGTATCGACCAAAGCTACAAGCATATTTGAGTTATTTCTAATAAAATAAGATAGTTATAGTCTATATTTTAAGTCCGATACTGTCTAGTATTGGACTTAACGCAGTTGCAAATTAGCCTAACTCAAAAGATAACTTTGGTTGTTTAAGGAAAGCATATGAAAAAGTTAATAATATTAAGTCTAGCCGCACTAACATTAGTGCTATCGGGTTGTGCTACAACGGGCAGCGCTTCACCAACTGAAAAACGTAACTTAGTGCAAAACATGCGTGCTGATACACTAAGTAAATTATATAAAGAAAAACCTGATGTTAAACAACAAATTGCTAATGCAGCCGGTTATGCAGTCTTTGATAATGCCAATGTAAATGTGGTACTGGCAAGTTTTGGTGGTGGCTATGGGGTTGTAAAAAATAACCTAACGGGAAAATCTACATATATGAATATGGGTGAAGCCGGTTTAGGCCTTGGTTTAGGTGTTAAAGATTTTAATGTTGTTATGGTTTTTCATAATCAAGCCGCGCTAAATCGTTTTATCGAGCACGGTTGGGCTTTTGGCGGTAACGCAGACGCAGCCGCAAAATACCAAGATACCGGCGGTGCAATCACTGCTGAGGCTATCGCCGATCAAGTTACTGTTTATTCATTAACCGAAAATGGCCTTGCATTACAAGCTGTATTAAAAGGCACTAAATTTTGGGTAGATTCTGAGCTAAATTAAGCTTTTAAAACCCCTCTAAAAGTGGGCTAGTTTGTATAACTACGCCCACTTTAATTTACTTTAATCTATTTAACATAACATAACTTATGGGCCATTTAGAATACCACAACAATACATGATAACTACCTTTTATTCGTAAAACTCACCCCATATATCATTTAGCTATATACATATAACAAATTAATGGTACAATGTTTATACAAATAAAAATTAGGAAATCCATATGCAAGAACATTCGTTAGTATTACTAAACCTCTCAATTCGTAAAGAGTATGGAGAATATATCAAGTCTTCTACTTACGGTTCTGAAAACCAAATTGTTGGGTATACATATCAATCTTTCGAGGTTTATTGTCATACCTGCAGTTCTGAATTCTTTGCATACAGAGGTGAGGATTTTAGCTCTACAAGTGGTAGTGAAGGTGTTTATAATTTCAAGTGCTCCCATTGTGGACAGCAAGATGCAGTAAAATCATCTCAAATTAAAAAACATTTTGGACGATAAATACAATCTGTCACAATTTTTAGTTTAACATCAGTATGTAGCCTGTATTATCGAATTGTATCTATAATATGAATTAATAATAGAAAGGAAGCTAAATGTTTATAAAAACAGATACTAACCAATTATTAGTATTTAGGACATGTGAAAAAGAAGTATATGATTCTGTAATGAATACAGGGTCTTTATGGCTTAGAACTTCTCATTATTATCAAAATATTGAAGAAGATATAGCCCGTGAAGATAAATTAGAGGGTTTGAGTACATCAAAAATCAGTTTACCCCTTATTTTTGAATCAAGTCGTTCAAATACTGCTCTAATTGAAGGTGAAGGTTTTATCGGTGAAACTCCTGAAAAAGCCTATATCATATCCTTTCATGGTATTTCTATTGAGCAAAAAACAAAACGAGGTTTCGGACCTAAAACATTCGGTATTTATAATATTGAAAAATTTATAAAAAATATTCTAATTGAAGCAAAAAAACAGCTTGATATAAAAAGGTATATATTCGGTAAGGTAATTTATCAGTATTCCCCTGTATTTATAGCCTCAAGTAATTTAGGTGGTTCTTATAAATTAAATGAGGAAGAGCACTTATCTATTTTTGATCAGAATCTTCTTAGAAAACGCCCTGTTGAACCATTTACCCTTCAAGATGAATTTAGACTCGTTTTATTCGTTGATGAATATATAAATAATAATTTTGATTCAATTTTAAAAATTAATGTATCTAATAAACATTTTTATGATTACAGTGAAAATCATTTCTATATCAAGTGATTATTTATTAGACAATCACACTTAGCTTTGCGTTAGTCAACTGTTGATAAAACGCCTCTGCCAACTTTTCGGTTTCGCTGAATACTGTGCGCCAGTATTTAATTCGGGTGTCGGCGTCGAGATCAGTGAAGTCGGTTCTGTCGGGGATTTTGCCGTAAGGTAATCCGGCTATAAATTTTTGAGACGGGGTGATCATTACCACGTTGTCGTAATTTTCAGGGGCGACGCTGCGTTTTAAACTTTTATCAAACCACCCTGCTTTTGGTGTTGAATTAAAATGTGGATATAAAATTAACCCTGGGTTGTTAATTTTTAAATCAAAATGGTAATCAATGATTCCGCCGTCGCGGTACATACCCGGTGGTGAACCCGCAATATTTTTTATGCCTTGCATTACAAGGGGAATTGACCCCGATGCGAGTAATGCATCTTTTAAATTATCGTTCGTTAAATCTAGTTGTGTGGTTTTAAATTTATAACTGTCTTCAATGGCTAAGTCGCTATTTGGTGCTTGATAAATAAAGCGCTCATATTGCTTGGTTAAAAAGCGGCGATGCACTCGATTACTTAAATAGCTTTTGGTTAACCCCAGTAACTGTAATGCTTTTTTCTCACTGGCTACCAAACCATTTGATTTTGCGACAATAAAATGTGATTTAAACACAGGGTTATTAATTATTTCAGCAACGCCATTATCACCAAAAACATCTTCAAGTAATGCCCGTGCTTTTAATGTAATTTCTGCTGGTTTTGGTTTATTGGTCGCGTAACGAGTTTCACTGTAGGATTTTGCTAACCGTGTAATTGCTGCCACAGGATCATTTTGTGAAAAGCATGCCGCGCGAAATGCTCCCGCAGATGAACCAATTAAGTTTAATTGCTGCGTTCTACCTTTAAAAAATTCGCCAAAAAGGTATTTATCTAATCCAAATAAGGTGAACCATTTTGGCCCACCACTTGCGCCTAAAAATGATGTAAAAAGCTCAGGCTTTAAGCCTTGCTCGTTTATTATTTTTGCAGCCGTTTTACCGGCGTGTATTTCAATCATCAAATATCTTAATCTACTTAACGTTCAAACTGCATAAGTATTCAGTTTGAACGTTTTTAAAAATGAGTTAATGCCAAATACCTTTTTCTGTTTTTCCCTGAATTTTAACCTTGTTTGCATCAAATTCGGGCTCGGTATTTTCTGCTCTTTGCTTATTATAATCCGCAGTCACAGCGAGTATTGTTGGCGTTAAGATGATGATAGCAATAACATTAACCACCGTCATTAACCCTAACGCAATATCGGCTAAATCCCACACTTCTTTTAGTGTGGCCGATGCACCCCACATCATCATTGATAAGTATAAGAGTGTATAAATACCTCGCCCAATTTTATTATCGAGCTTAAATAAATGCAGGTTACTCTCGGCATAAGCATAATTTGCCACTACAGAGGTAAATGCAAATAAGGTAATAGCGGCTGCAACAAAGTATACTCCGCCTTGTGCTAAGTGTGCAGTCATGGCTTCTTGAGTTAACCGAATGCCTTCCATTTCGCCACTGATATCAACATCAGCTAATAATATGATCACTGCGGTACAACTACACAGTACGATGGTGTCAAAAAACACCCCCAACATTTGAATGTAGCCCTGAGTAACGGGATGGTTTGGGATTGGAGTCGCGCAAGCAGAAGCGTGAGGCACACTCCCCGCGCCGGCTTCGTTTGAATACAGCCCTCGTTGAATACCGTTTTTAATTGCTGCGCCCATTGCGCCGGCACCTGCTTCTTGCAAACCAAATGCTGATAAAAAGATATCTTTAAGCATCGCAGGTACTTGGGTGAAGTTTATTAGGGTGATGATCACCGCAGCTAATACAAATACAATGCCCATGATGGGCACAACGCGCTCAGCAAAACGGGCGATTGCTTTAAAGCCGCCGAGTATAATTGACCCAGCAAGAATGGTAATAACAATACCAGAATAAAAGGTTGGAATTTCAAACGCGTAATTAAGTGCATCGGTTATGGTATTTGTTTGCATTGCACTGAAGGTAAAACCGTAACCTAAAAATAAACACAGAGCGAATGCGATGGCGAGAGTTTTGCTGCCTATACCTTGTTGAATATAGTAAGCAGGCCCACCTCTAAATTCGCCGTTACTATCACGCACTTTGTACACTTGACCCAGTACGCTTTCGGCAAACCCCGTGGCCATCCCTAAAATAGCAATCATCCACATCCAAAATATCGCGCCACTGCCTCCCAATGATATCGCAACGGCAACACCGGCTAAATTACCCGTGCCTACTCGCGCGCTTAGACCAGTGCACAAGGCTTGAAATGAACTAATATCGTTTTTATCGCATTTGCTGCTTGTGCGTAATAACGAAAACATGTGTTTAAATTTTAAGATTTGAATAAGCTTTAAACGCACTGAAAACCAGATACCCGTAAACAATAAAATGTAAATGAGTATTTGCCCTTCGCCCCACAGTAAGTTGTTAATGGTGCCTACAATCAAATCAAACATGCTTTCCCTTTATAGTTTTTATAAAACAACTTCAGAATATTAATTCTTTATTTAAGAATATTTAATTACAATCACTTTATCTTTATCGTATAAATTAGCAAGCACTTATTGGATGCTGCTACTTTAAAAAAGAATGTTTACAACCCACTACTATTAGCTTCATCATAGTGAGCATTGCTTATATTAATATCATGTTTATGAATAGTTTATCTGTTAGATACTACACCCGCACAATTCAAAGCCACCAGCATGACTATCATCAGCTTGTACTGCCCTTGTTCGGCTATATTGAAATTGAAGTAGCTAATGTTGCAGCTCGCGTAGGTGTGGGGCAATGTATTGTGATCAAAAAAAAGCAACTGCATGCATTTAAGTCTGATGAGAACGCGCGGTTTATCGTCGCTGATCTAGATAACTTACCAACTAATCTACTAACGATGCCATCTCCTTGCTTTACCATTGATGACAAATTAATGAGTTACTTAAACTTCATTGATAAACAATTACATAGCAAAGCAGCTGATGATGAGAGTCATTTAGCATTTGAGCTTTTTTTACTATTACTTAGTCAACAAACTGCTGGCAACTACATCGATCCTCGTATTAATAATGTGCTGTTATTGTTAAAAAATAATTTAGCTAATAGCTATACTCTGGTTGATATGGCAGATACCGCCTGTTTGAGTGTTACTCAGTTTAAAACGGTTTTTAAACAATGCCTGCATACAAGTCCTGTTAGATATTTAACTCGTTTACGAATGGAGCACGCAAGATCACTGCTGTGTAATTCTGACTTACCTATTGCGATTATTGGCCAACGGGTCGGTTATGAAGATCCATCGGCTTTTAGCCGTGCATTCAATCTTTATTATAAACAAACACCGCGGGAGTTAAAAAGGCACCTTTAAGCCAACTAAACCGACTTTATAGCACATTAATTTACTGACCAATTGCTAAACTCAAACTATCAAATTTTAACAATGAGTTTTATATGTCGACCAGTTTAGGGATATTAGCAATTATTTTGTGGGGTGCATTAGCGCTGTTGGGCAATTTAACAAAGTCTATACCGGCTTTTCAGTTACTGTTTATGTGTTTTTTTATCTCTTTTTTATTGTTATTCATAAAAAGAGTGCTCAGTAAGCAAGCTTTATTTACTGCGCCAACACTTAGTTTAACGCAAACTGTGATCGGCATAACAGGGTTATTTGGTTTTCATTTTTGCTATTTTATGGCTTTGAAATACGCTCCTCTCATAGAAGTCAGCCTAATCGTTTATTTGTGGCCGCTGCTACTAGGCGTATTTGTGGCTAAAGCTGCAAGTAAGTTAAATGCAATTTTGGGTGGGTTGCTCGGATTTATAGGTATCGCTTTTTTAATTTCAGACGGCAGTGGCTTTTCTATCAGTACACAGTATTGGCTAGGTTATTTTTTTGCTGCAAGTTGTGCTCTGCTTTGGTCTAGCTACTCATTTATGATGTCTGGGTTTGATAATGAAGTTGATGACATAGGTTGGCTTTCACTTTATGTTGCAGCACTTGCCTTTTTAGCACATATTTATTTTGAAACTACGGTCATCAGTTTTACTGTTAATGAATTACTTGGCGTTGTCCTGCTCGGCTTAGGACCTGTAGGTGGCGCATTTTATTTGTGGGATAGTGCATTAAAACGAGGTAATAAAACATTATTGGCTTCGTTAAGCTTTTTAACGCCGCTGCTCTCTACCATTATATTGGTTTTAGCTAAACAGATTAGTTTTTCCTGGTCGGTTGTATTTGCCTTAGCTTTTGTATTAGTCGGCGCGGCTATTAGTAATGTTAAACCCGCAAGTAATAAAAACAGCGAGCCCATATAGACTCGCTGTAATTTTAAAGTGCTGTTAGTTTATAACAGGATGATTAACCGTAGTATTTGTCAGCTTGCTGATATTGCTCAGTTAAATAACAATTACCCGCCGCTAGGCCTAATTTGTAGTCATTACGTAAATCTGCATCGGTACTGCCAAGTAACTTACTATGTAATTTGCTGCCAGCAAAAATCTGTATTACTTCGAGATCTTCAGGCGGGTTTTCCATAAAGTTTAATTCGTCTAAGTAAGCCTGCTCATGCTGTAGTAGATAATCGAGTGATTTAGGGCAGTAACCTGATGCGCACACAAAGGTTTTCAGTTTATTCACCCAAGCTGATTGTATTGGCAAACTGGCATCAACGGTACGAATAACAACTATCTTGCGCGCACCGCGATTATAAGCCTCTCTTACAGGCAATGGCGCAGCAAGCCCCCCATCCAAAAAGAAGTCATCATCGGCTAACGAACATGTTTCGCAGTCTAACGCTTCATTTGCAGCTGTTTTATCAAACCAAGGGGTTAATCTAACACCTTGCTTATATAAAAACGGTAACGCGCTTGACGCTTTTAGTAACTCACGCCACTGCTGCGCCTCACCAGTTGGTGTCAAAAAGTATGGTTTTCTATCACGTGCGTTTGTGGCTGTGATCAACAACTCTCTTTGACCTAAGCTAGATTTAGCTGTTTTAAAATCAAGGGCACGGTTAAACTCGGTGGTTTTATCAAAATACCAATCAAGATCGACAATGCTTTTTCCAAGTAAACCACGACCAAGCTGAAAAAACCGTTTATGCCGTGATAAACCTCTAATGAGGCGTTTAGCGTAGCCTTTTTGACGCGCTAAAAAACTCGTTAAGTTTTGTGAGCCGGCGGAGGTACCAATAAACAGATCAAAGGGGTCATAATTGTGCTCAAGCCACGCATCAAGCACGCCGGCTGTAAATATGCCTCGCTGCCCACCCCCTTCTGCGATCAATGCTGTTTTATTGAACGTGTTTGAGATTGTAGCGTCTTGAGGTTTCACTGTCGGCCTTCCTTTGATTAATTTTGCTGGTTTATACCTTTATTTTAATGAGTTTTATATAAACGTTAAAATTGATTATATAAATTGAATTGATTAATAAAACAGAACGGAAATCAGGATGATCACCGTACTGTCTAGTGAGATCAAGCATAACAATAATTAAATGTATGCCTGCTTAATTTAGTCTTGGTTAATTTAACTATTTTTTAGGTCTGATAAGATTTCAAGTGCGCGATGTCTATCTTTACTTTCATATAAGTCATTAGTAAAAATAAACTCATCAACACCAAGCTCTTTGGCTATCATCTTTAATTTATGAGCAACAGTCACAGGGCCGCCCACCACCGACAAACCTAAAAAGCTTTCAACCTGTGCTTGCTCTTGCGTGTTCCAAAGCCCATCCATCGTTTTTACAGGCGGTGTTAACCATAATGGATCACCTCTTAATAAAGCTAAAATACGTTGTTTTGAGGTGGTTGATAAGAATGCGGCATGCTCGTCGGTATCGGCTACAACAACAGGTAACCCCAACATTACATAGGGCTTATCAAGAACATTTGATGGTTGAAACTCACGACGATATAACGCAATAGCATCATAAACAAAGCGTGGAGCAAAGTGCCCTGCAAACGCATAAGGCAGGCCTTTTTTAGCCGCTAATTGGGCGCTGTATAAACTAGAGCCGAGCAACCAAATGGGCACATTAGTGTTTTCGCCAGGTATTGCGCGTACTGGGGATACACCATCACTTGGGCCTAGTAATGATTGCAGTTCAGTAACTTCATCAGCAAAATTTTCAGCTCTGCGCTCATCGCGCCTAAGTGCTCGGCAGGTTATGTGGTCGCTGCCAGGGGCACGGCCTAACCCTAAATCAATACGACCCGGGTATAAACTTTCAAGCGTACCAAATTGTTCCGCAACGATAAGTGGTGGGTGATTCGGTAACATTACGCCACCTGCTCCAACACGAATGTTTTGTGTTTGACCCGCAATATGACCAATTAATACCGATGTTGCAGCACACACAATACCCGGCATATTGTGATGCTCAGCCATCCAAAAGCGATTAAAACCCAGTTCATCCGCTCTTTGTGCATACGCAACACTGTTGGCAAGTGTACTTGAAACTGTCGAACCTTGTTGCATCGGGCTTAGTTCAAGTAACGAAAACGGGATTGCTGCGAGCTTAGGCATGCTTACTCCTACCAGAGTTTGATTAAATTCATTAAATCGTACCTCAGTAATGGGTCCTGATTATCAAAATTCAACTTACTTTAAGTGCTTTGGATCTGGTGTGCGTAATTGCATTACTAATGGATGTTGTAGGTTTCGCATTTCACGTAACACAAGTTGTGCTACCTCTCTTGCCCCTAATTCATTAAAATGAGTATCATCTTTAACACCAATAGGGTAATTAGGGTGCAGCCCTGCATCTAAATGCATAAAGCGCAAGCGTGAGTTCAATTCTCCCATCGCTTGAAAATGCTGCTGTGTTACTCGCTCCATATCAATAAAGTCAACCCCAGTTTCACGGGCGACATCTCTGACAATATCAGCATAGATAGGATGCGTATCTTTGATTTTCCCCTCGTCATTAAAATAACGACGTGTTACCGGAGTCATCAATAATGGGAATGCCTGCTTAGCTCGCACATCAGCTATGAAGTTGCTCAAGTTATGCTTGTATTGTTCTGGAGACGTGTAGCGATCTATTTTATGCTTAGACTGATCATTATGACCAAATTGAATAATAACATAATCACCTTTATTGAGTTCTCTGATAATACCGACCCATAACCCTTCACTAATAAAAGTACGCGTACTGCGGCCATTTTTAGCACGATTTTTAATTTCAATATTATCATTAAAAAATATACTAAATGGCATCCCCCACCCTGTTTCAGGGTAATCTTTGATCTCTTTAATCGACATGGTTGAATCCCCTGCCATAAAAAGTTGTATTTTATTGGTTGCTGCCATGTTCGAAAAACTCATGATAAAAAGTATAACTGCTATTAATTTACCCATTCTACTCACTCTATCTTGTTTAAATAAATCAGTTTTAGCTAGGCTGAAATTATTTTTTACGCGTAAATAAAAAATATTTTCAGTAAAGACTTACGTAAATTAAAACATAACACCAACTGCCACCGGTGGCAAATGATAAGTAAAATCATAGTGCTAAATTAAATTTTCGTAATTGGTGATACCGTTTTTCGGTAACATAAATGTAAATAAACAATGAAAAATGTAATTTTTTGCGTTTGACAATCAGTAAAATAAGCTATAGGTTGCTACTTGTGCCACCGGTAGCAAATTGATGTATTAGCTTTATTAACACCAAAGGTTATTACATTTCCTATTTATAATTATAGGCTTATGCATAAGTGGCAAAATAAAAACAAAAGCACAAATCAACAGCATAATATTACGTATGTAATAAAAAGGAACACACAATGAAGACTGCAAGTAAATTCGCGCTAAAGCCATTAAACTACCTCATAAGTGCCTTACTGTTAGGATCCACCTCTTATGCAATGGCAGCAGATGAACAGCCGCAAAATACCACCAAAGCAGACAGTGATATCGAACTCATTCAAGTCACTGGATTTAGATCATCATTAAATAAATCATTAGCAACTAAACGCTTTGAAGTGAATACCACTGAATCTATTGCTGCTGAAGATATAGGTAAGTTTCCAGATCTTAACATTGCAGAATCGTTACAACGGATCCCTGGGGTTGCGATTTCGCGTGAAGGCGGCGAAGGCCGTCAGATCACGTTACGTGGATTAGGCCCGGCATTTACCCGTACCACACTCAACGGTATGGAAGTCCCAGCAAGTACAGACGGAACCGATTCAGGGGGGGGTGTAAATGGAGGCCGCGCTTTTGACTTTAATATATTTGCATCAGAGCTATTTAATCGTGTTGATATTCAAAAAACCCCTACCGCAGCTACAGAAGAAGGCGGTATCGCAGGTACGGTAGATATGTATTCTGCACGCCCTTTTGATTCAACAGGATTTCATGTTGCTGCATCAGCACAAGCCGGTTACAACGACTTAACAGAAGAAGTAGACCCACGCATGGTGTTTATGATCAGTAATACATTTGCTGATGATACGTTTGGTGTTTTATTCTCAGTTGCTAAATCTGAGCGCACAGTGCGCCAAGAAGGTTTTGGTACAGTGCGTTGGACAACGCCGGTTCTAGATGGTGGTGGCATTTATGCTGATACTTCTAATACTGAAGTTATAGGCGCGACAAATACTGGAAACTGTGAGTTCGAAGGACAAACGGTTGATGCCGTAAACTGTTTATATACCCCACGTCTTCCGCGTCCTGACTTTTTTGGTAATGAACAAGACCGTTTAGGTTTTACAGGTTCATTACAGTATGCACCAAATGACGATCTTGTGATTACCCTTGATACGCTGCACAGCACACTCGATAATGACCGTACTATGTACAACTTTTTTGAGATGTTTAGAAATACTTTCAGCGAGATCACTCCTGAGTCAATTACCGTGGCAGAAAACGGCAAGCAGATCCAAGCTGCAACTTTTAATGGTGTAAAATCTCGCGTTGAAAGTCGCCAGCAAATTTCAAAAACAGAATTTAAACAATATGTGTTATCAGGAAAGTACCATTTATCTGATTACCTAACGTTAGATGCCATGGTGGGTACAGCTGAATCCGATGCTCGCTCTGAGCAGTATCGTTATAATATGACCAATAACACACCTCATAGAGTGTCAATGGACTTTGGCACCACTAATAATACAGCGACTATGGATTATGACTATGACACATTAGATGCCAGCTCATTTGATTTAGCCGATGGCCGCTTAAGAGCAACCGATGTATTAAGAGAAAATGATACTGCAAAAATTGATTTATCTTATGAGCTAGACAGTATGAATATACAAGGTGGTATTGCTTATAATGATAGAACCGTCAGCTATGATGAGTCGCAAATTAATGGTTTTCCTGATCAAGATTCTGCTGTTGGGTATTCCCATATGATCCCATACGATGATTTTGGTACTGGCTATGATGGGAGTTTATCACCTTTTTTAGTTGCTGATTTTGATGCCATCAACTCACAGCTGTTGGTTAAAGAGTGGGTACCGCGCAGTGCACAGAGTTGGAAAGTAGAAGAAGAAACCATGGCTGCCTATATCGAGACAAATTTTGAATATGAAATTTCCGATATGTTACTTCGTACCAACGCAGGTGTGCGCTATGTTAAAACTGAAACAACCTCTACAGGGTTTATTCAAACAGACCCCGTTTCAATTGAGAATAGCTATGACAACGTGTTACCGGTATTAAACTTAGCACTTGATGCAACTGACGATGTTATTGTAAGGCTTGGTTTGTCTAAAACAATGACACGTCCGAGCTTAAGTTCATTAAACCCGGGTAACCCATCATTTTCTTATCTAAATGGTACTGTTAGTGCAGGTAACCCATTTTTAGACCCATTCACCTCGACCAATACTGACTTTGGTGTTGAATGGTATTTTGAAGAAGAGTCGTTACTTGCAGCAACCGTGTTTTATAAAGACATAGGCTCGTTCATCACCAGTGATACTGAAGAAAAGTTAGTTGATCCTGCCTACTTACCTTTTATTGATAACGATCCACAATATGACCCATCAAGTGCACTCGATCCACGTACAACGCCATACACACACTATGTACCTGTTAATGGTGAAGGCACTGTAATAAAAGGGATAGAGCTGATTTATCAACAACCTTTCACATTCTTACCTGGCTTCTTACAAAATACAGGCTTAGTTTCAAACTATACCTATGTTTCTGCAGGTGAAATTACTGGCTTGTCAGAAAATTCATATAACTTTACCTTGTACTATGAAGTAGAAGATTACGGTATACGTGCATCAATGAATAAACGTGACAACTATATTACTGATTATACAGGTAATAATGGGAATGCAGAGGAAGCCACCACAGGGCCGACTCATTTCGACCTTTCAGCATTTTATAACATCACTGAAAATGTAACTGTGACATTAGAAGGTATTAATCTGACCGATGAATATGAGCGCCTTTATACTACAGGTGATGGTACGTTAGATTTACCTCGCGAATATAACCACACAGGAAGACAGTTCTTCTTAGGTATACGCTATAACCTATAAGTAGTGTTTGTCTGTGGTCATTTACACAACCATAGACATTCAACATACTCGTTTGTATACCCATTTTGTAGCAAGCTTGCCAGCCCAATTTGGCAAGCTTGTTACGCTTCTCTACAATGGCCATTTTAATATTATTGAAAGTGACATTTCCCCCCCCCCTTCTAATGAACCTTAATAAATCAATATATTTACTGTTATTTTTTGAGCAGCACAAAAGAAGCACCTTGTGTGAATGAACTGTTAACGATGTAATTTATAGTTTGACAACTAATGAAATTGGTTATACCTTTAATTGCCACCGGTGGCAGAGGAATAATTAACTAAACACACGATCGCTTTCCTGTGTGTGATTAGTGACTTAGGTACGAGTTACAGAAAAGATAAGCAATCTAATAATGATCATTAACACTGTTGCTTGTGTTAATTTAATAACAATGACTCTTGATGGACCCAATATGACAACCAGCACACATAATTTTCAATTAAATAAGCTCATGTCTTGTTTACTCTTAAGTGGCGCAATAACGTGCGGACAAAGCTTTGCTGCACAAGAGAATAATGAAATAACAGACACTGATATTGAAGTAATACAAGTTAAGGGCTATAGAAGTTCAATTAATGCCGCATTAAATTCAAAACGTTTTGCCGTAGGTTCCAAAGAAACCATTATTGCTGAAGATATTGGTAAATTCCCTGATCTTAATGTCGCTGATTCTCTCGCCCGTGTGCCTGGTATTTCAATTGAAGAGGATGCTGGTGAAGGTCGCCAGATCACTGTACGAGGTTTAGGTGCTCGTTATGTAAAAACAACTATTAATGGCATGGAGTCAGCTTCTGCTGGTGCAGCGACAGATGGCGCAGGCGGCTCTAATACATCTCGTGCTTTTGACTATAATGTATTTGCATCTGAGTTATTCACACAAATCGATATTAATAAAACCTCATCAGCAGAGCTAGAAGATGGCGGCATAGCAGGAAATGTAAACTTACAAACGGCACGCCCTTTTCAATATGACGGCTTTAAAGGCGCGTATAGCGTAAATGGTCGCTACAATGAAATATCTGAAGATTTAGCCCCTCGAGCATCGTTTATGCTTAGCAATAACTGGGATAACACTTTTGGTGCTTTATTTTCTGTGGCTTATTCTGGCGGTACAGTGCAAAGTGAAGGCCCGACCACGGTACGTTGGACTGTTAACAATCCAAACTATTCAGCAGATGGCTTACCGGTTAATCAGGCAGGTGGAACTAATTATCTAACCGCCAGCCCAAAAACTATTCTAATGGAAAATGGTAATTACACTGACGATAACTTGGATGGCTTATATTTACCACGCATTCCACGTTACTCAGTGTTTTCTAAAGATCAAAAACGTTTAGGTGCAACAGCGGCTTTTCAATACGCCCCCACAGATAATTTATCGCTGAACTTAGATATTTTACATGCCGATTTAGATACGACAATGGAAGAATATCAATATTCGGTGTTATTACGCGATCAAAAAAATATTGTCCCTGAAAACATTTATACTGATGAAAGTAATACCATCGTTGCAGGCTCTTTTTCTAACGCAGTGATCCGCTCAGAAGCCCGTGAAGACAAATCAGAATCGCAGTTTGATCAAGTTACTTTAACCGGAGACTGGTTTATTAATGATCAATTAAGCCTCAGCTTTTTAGCTGGTAAAGGAAGGTCAAACCTCGACATTCCCTACACACGCACTTTTGCATTAGACAGTGAAGGATCAACGGTGGCTTATAGTTATGATGGTAATATTGATCCATTAATGCTCATCAATAATACTGGTGGAGTCGCCATAGGTAATGGCACTATGACGACAAATACCCCCTCCTTCGCTTTTGCTGCGGGACAACAACCGGGCGGCACTTACACTCAAGCGCAAATTCAACAACAAATGCTTGATGCTAATAACTATACAATGGGCCTAACACGTAACCGAGCACAAACTATCGAAAGTGAAAATAGCTCGTTTAAAGTTGATTTAGCCTATGAGTTTAACTCTGAGCTTACACTTAAGTTTGGTGTCGGTAAGCGCGCATTTATTACTGAGCAACATGACTTTAGAAATGCATGGAAACAGCTTGATAAAGAAACCAATAAAACCAGCGGTAAAAGTGCCGAAACACAAGTTGTTGATCTAGATCCGGCGCTTATCAATGGGAGTTTATTTGCAACGAATTTAGATCAATTGGGAGTCTCTTTTGGTAATAACGTTGATATCCCAAGTACTTCAACATTAGTAACAAGTACGTGGTTAACACCTGATTATAGCGCTGCTATAAATGCCTTTGGCAATGCCTCTTTCTTTGAGGCAAAAGAAGAATATAAACGGGCCTATTATATAAAAGAAGAAGTAACCTCTGCCTATCTACAACTTGATTTTATCAATGACGTGTTTGATCGTGAACTTCGCGGTAATATTGGCGTTCGCTATATTGATAACAAAAATACCAGCAAAATTGTTAATTTAGATCATATTTATAAAGATGGCTACACTGCAGGCTTTGGTGATGGTGCTAATTATGCTAATGGTTATGGTTGGCGCACAACAGTGAGTAAAGGTGATGATTTTTTACCCTCGTTGAACTTAGCGTATGACTTAACAGAAGCGTTAATTGCCCGCTTTAGCTATTCACATGCCATAACACGCCCTAAGTTATCTGATTTAAGTTCAGCAATTAGTGTTAATGTCCCCGATGCAGAAGACCCCAGTGCAGAAATAAAAATGGGTGCAGGCCCGACACTTGAACCTTATAAATCCAAACAATATGATGCAGGTTTAGAATGGTATTTTGATGAAGAGTCATTACTGGCTGCCTCTATTTTTATTAAGGATATTTCTGGCTTAACAAAAGCGTCTTCAGATCAAGTACTCACCCAAGCACAACTTGATGAATTAGGCATCGATATTGGTTCGCAAGATCCAAGTACAATAACTTGGCAAGTAACTCAGCTTACCAATACTCCTCCTGAAAATATGTGGGGAGCAGAGTTTATTTACCAACAACCTTTTAGTTTTTTGCCTGAGCCATTTAATAACCTTGGATTACAAGCAAACTATACCTACATAGATTACACGCGAGACATTGAAGACCCATTCTATGGCACGCAACTTAATTTGGTTGAAGAAGAAACATCAAAAAACACGTATAACTTAACACTTTACTATGAAGTAGATAAATGGTCTGCACGCTTCTCTTATAATTACAGAGGTGAATACAATAAGCAGTACCTCAGTGAATACGCTGATGAGTCAACATTTGTTCGTGGTTACGATGCTAAAGCCAAACTTAACTTTTCAAGCCGCTATAACATTAGTGAAAACTTAAGCATTAACTTTGAAGCTGTAAATTTAACTGATGCCTCACAAGATCAATGGAATGATATTTACACTAAACGCCCTTATGAAAACTTGTCAACGGGCCGTCAATTTATCTTCGGTTTAAGAGGCTCGTTCTAGTACTTTGTTTTTTCAATACTCTCCCCTGCATAATCGGTGGTTTTTATCACCGATTATTTTCGCAAATACGCATTCGTCACTTAAAAAATAACCATTAAAAATTTCAAAAACCACATTGCCACCGGTGGCATTAACTGTTATTGTTTAGCTCTATAATAAAACCTCTCATTGATTTAGAGAGTAATAATTCAGCAGGAACTTTTATGAACAATCAACGCAGGTACTTTTTAAAAGCATTAGCCTCAAGTACTTTACTAACTGCAACCTTAGTTGGCTGTAAATCAGCACCATTATTAACGGCCTTTGATGCACCAATCAGTGCAGATGATTGGCAATTAGCTGAAGATATAAAAGCCGCGATTATTATTCCTAGCTTTGCAAATAAGGTATTTAATATTAAAGACTTTGGTGCTAAAGGAAATGGCCAATTCGATTGTACACATGCAATTAAAAGCGCCATTGAAGCCTGCCACGCACAAGGAGGTGGTCAGGTATATATCCCAGATGGCCGCTATTTCACAGGCGCTATTCATTTACTTTCAAACGTTAATCTACACTTAGCAGATAATGCCATACTTAGTTTCAGTACAGATCCTAAACATTACCTACCAGAAGTATTTACGCGCTGGGAAGGCCTTGAAATGATGGGGTATTCACCACTTATTTATGCCTATGAACAAGAAAACATCGCCATCACGGGTAAAGGCACATTACAAGGCAATGGCGATAATCAAACTTGGTGGCCTTGGAAAGGGCCACATAAAGAAGGCCATTGGGATTTAATTAAAGATAAGCAAGGCAATGTGCTTCATCAACGCCAAGCTCGAGATTTGCTAATGGCTGATGCTGAAGCTGGGGTACCTGTTCGTGAACGCATTTACAGTACCGGTGCTTATTTACGCCCTCCTTTTATACAGCCTTATAAATGTAAAAACATTTTAATTGAAGGAGTGACAATCAAAAACTCACCGTTTTGGTTAGTTAACCCCGTTTTATGCCAAAGTGTTACGGTTGATAACGTGAACTTTTCCAGCCATGGACCTAATTCTGATGGTTGCGATCCAGAAAGCTGCGATCTGGTACACATTAAAAATTGTGTATTCGATACGGGCGATGATTGCATCGCAATTAAATCTGGTCGTAATGCCGATGGCCGTCGTGTAGCTGTTGCCTCCCAAAATATTGTTATTGAAAACTGTCATATGAAAGAAGGTCATGGTGGGGTTGTTATTGGTAGTGAAATATCAGGCGGTGTAAACAATGTCTTTGTACAAAACTGTACGATGGATAGTCCCCATCTTGAACGTGCTATTCGCATCAAAACTAATTCAGTTCGCGGTGGTTTAATTGAACATATTCGCATTCGAAATGTTGAAGTTGGTACAGTTAAAAACGCTGTTGTGATCAATTTCTATTATGAAGAAGGTGATGCTGGGCAATTCGATCCAACGGTTCGTGACATTCAAATTGAAAACTTACATTGTAAAAACGTACTGAGTAAAGCGTTTTATCTTAATGGCTTTGAACGTGCGCCCATAAGCGATATTCATTTCACAAACTGTCACTTTGACCTCGTTGGCGATGATTCTATCGTAGCACATGTGAATAATATGAGCTTAACCAATGTCACTTTGAACAAACAGCCGTTAACTATGGCTCAACTAAACAAATAATTGTTAATTAGGATTTTCAATAGGATAAAGTATGACGGCATTTTCAACATTATTAGGCACGCAACCCATACTGCCTATTATTCAAGCAAATAGTACAGAAGAAGGTGTAGCAATCGCTACTGCAATGCACAAAGCTGGCATTCATTTAGTTGAAGTAGTGCTTCGTACTCCCGCATCTCTTGATGCGTTAATTGCGATTAAAAAAGCACTACCAGAATTATGTGTTGGTGCAGGTACCATCACAGATCCTAGCTTGCTAACAAAAAGTATTAATGCAGGCAGTGACTTTATTGTCACACCTGCAGTATCGCCACGATTATTAGATGCCCTGACGCAATCACCGATCCCTGTAGTACCTGGTGTTTCAAATACCGCTGATATTTTACTTGCTAAAGAATTTGGCTTTACTGAGCAAAAACTATTTCCTGCTTCTTTATGTGGTGGTGAGCAATTCTTAAAAGCGGTGAGCAGTGTATTTGCTGATATTCGCTTTTGCCCAACAGGCGGCATTAATGAGCAAAATTATCAAAGCTACTTAGCGCTCAGTAATGTTATTGCCGTAGGTGGTACCTGGATTGCACAATCACAGTGGGTGCATAATAAACAATTTGAAAAAGTAACCCAAGCTTGCCTTCAGGTATTAAATAACCATTAATTCTCATATTGACTGCCGTACATTGCCAGTTTAATTTAGCTTTCAATGCCACCGGTAGCAAGTGATAAGTAGAACAATTAAGGAATCTTCTATGTCCAGCAATATTGAACCTTTAGAATTGCACCCAGATCGTTTATTTTCAAGCGACCCTACCGTAGTTAAAATCGCTAGAAAACTTTATGAATCAATTAAAGACTTACCTATCGTTAGCCCTCATGGTCATACTGATCCACGCTGGTTTAATGAAAACAAAAATTTTGGTAATGCAACAGAACTCTTTATAAAACCTGATCATTATGTGTTTAGAATGCTCTACAGTCAGGGGATCCCAATGACCGACTTAGGTGTACCAGAGCATGGCCTACAAGGGGATATGGCACGCGCTAAAGCAGCAGAGCCGGAAAAGGTCTGGCAAATTTTTGCTGATAACTATCATTTATACGCAGGCACTCCTAGTGGCTATTGGCTAGATGCCGTATTCAGCGATGTATTTGGTTTTACTCAAAAGCTATGTACTGAGAATGCACAAGAGTACTATCAAAAAATCACTGCGGCACTGGCCACCGATGCATTTACACCACACGCATTGATGGACCGTTTTAACATTGAACTGATTGCTACAACCGAAGGTGCTCTTGATCAATTACCTCATCACCGCGCAATTGCCGGTACTGGCATGGCAAAAAGAGTGATCACCACTTTTAGACCCGATGATGTGGTTGATGCAAGCCGTGAGGATTTTATTGAAAATATTGCTAAACTCGGGGACATAACCGGTCAAGATACCAGCACTTGGCAAGGCTATTTAGCAGCTATTCAGTTACGTCGTGATTACTTTCGTATTGAAGGGCGTGCAACAGCAACCGATCATGGCCACCCTACGGCATTAACTGCTGACTTATCTACCGCTGAGTGTGAGGCACTATTTGAAAAATGCCGCACGGGCAATTCGTCAGAGCAAGAACAAGAGTTATTCCGTGGCCAAATGCTCACGGAACTTGCTGGAATGAGTATTAAAGATGGCTTGGTAATGCAAATACACCCTGGAGCACATCGTAATCATAACCAAGCGGTATTCGATCAATTTGGCCGTGATAAAGGGTGTGATATTCCAAGCCAAACTGAATACGTTAATGCGTTAAAACCGCTATTGAGCAAGTACGGCAACCACCCTGATCTAAAAATCATCTTATTTACCTTAGATGAAACAACCTACAGCCGAGAACTTGCACCACTTGCAGGACATTATCCTAGCCTTAAATTAGGGCCAGCTTGGTGGTTCCATGACAGCCCAGCAGGTATGCTACGATTTAGACAACAAACAACGGAAACAGCCGGATTTTATAATACCGTTGGGTTTAATGATGATACTCGTGCATTCTTGTCAATCCCCGCACGGCATGATGTTGCGCGACGTGTCGATTGTCGCTATTTAGCGGAGCTAGTTGCCAATCATCAGATCAGTGAAACAACAGCCCAGACGCTAGCTTATCAACTAACCTATGGGCTAGTTAAAAAAGCATATAATCTCGATAAATAACAACAATAGAGCCACTTGAATGAGTGGCTCAATCATTGAGGACACACAATGACTTTAAAAACAGCACTGTTATCAAAACGCGTTATGATGGGAACAGTTCTTGGTTCAAGCCTATTATTAACGGCCTGCCAAGAACAATCTGAACTGAGTACACCACTGCAAGAGAGCGAGACCAACACCCTTGGTAGTGCGCTCGTTGCAAAATTAGACATTGTTAATCCGTCATCATTTAAACGTCCTGATGAACCTATTTATATAAGCTATTACGACTTAGGCCTGAGTCAAGCCGCTGCATTAACAGTGAAAACAGCCGAGCAAGTGGTAGCAAGTCAAGCTGTCGATGTTGACTCTGATGGTGAACTGGATGGTGTGTATTTTATTGTCGATTTAAATGATAAACCTATTGAAGTGACTATCACTCGACAAAGTAAACAACCTCTCACTAAGCAAACAAAGCGCGTTCAGGCAGATCTTGCCCATAAAGAAGGCGGCGAATGGCAGCCACATTCTCGCCCACCCAAACATCAAATTGGCACTGGTAAAAAAGAGTACGTTGGTGGTCGCTTCAAAAATGTTAATGAGCTTACCCCACCCGCTTATTACACCGATCATTCAAACTGGATCCGATATGAGGGCCCTGGCATAGAGTCAGATAAAGTCGGTTATCGTTTTTACCTTGATTGGCGCAACGGTTTCGATATTTTTGGTAAATTGACCACGAAACCTGTATTACACACTGTTGGTCTTGATGGCTATGATTCGTATCATGACAAACAAGACTGGGGAATGGACATTCTTAAAGTCGGTCATTCACTCGGTGCTGGTGGCTTTGGCCTTATCAATGAAGATGATCAACTAGAACATGTTGCTGAAGTGGCATCACGGACAGCCAGAATTCTTGACAATGGAGATTTACGAGCGAGTATTCAAATTGATTATCAGGGCTGGACTAACAGCTACCAACAACAAAATTTAACCGCAAATATCAGTATGCATGGCGGTTCACGCTTAGCACATGTACAACTGAGTACGGATAAAGATTTGCCTAATTTAGTCGCCGGTGTGGTTAAACACCCTGACACTGAGTTTATCCAAGGCGATCTCGATGCAATGAGTAATTATGGCTACAGCTATATTGCCAGTTGGGGTAAACAAAGTTTAGATAAATCATCACTTGGGATGGCCGTTTTCTTTAAAAAAGGCGATGTTATTGACGTACGCCAAGACAAAAATAACTACCTTGCAGTGCTAAAGCCAAAAGGCCACACGACCCAACGAACAGACTATTATTTTGCCTCTGTATGGCAGCCAGAAAGTGGCATCAATGATAAAGAAAGCTTTATTGAGTACCTTGATCAACAAGCCCAAAGGTTGACTATTAAACCGCGTATTACTTTGCATACCACAGTCACTGCAAAGCAAACAACACAGAAACTCAATGCCGTAGCTGCAATTAATTGGGCTCGTGCCCTTGGGGATTCTGAACTACAGAGAAAAACGCTGAGCTATCAGGCCAACGGTTGGGATGTTAACCGCAAACGCACTCCAAAATTTGAATATGACATTATAGGCTTACAGCCATATGCATATTACCAGTTGGGGGTAGCAACTAATGAGCAAGTATATAAAGACGTAATAACACAAGTTACAGGCAGTTTTATTGATCAACAAGGGAAGATCAGCGCTTATAAACAAAGCAATTATAATATTGATAACATTCCGCCTGGACGCAACTTGATCCAGCTATATCAAGACACTAAACAGCCACAATACTTAACGGCTGCGAAAGCCTTACGCGAGCAATTACACTTACAGCCTCGTACATCACAAGGCGCATTTTGGCATAAAAATAAATACCAGCATCAAGTATGGCTTGATGGAGTTTATATGGGCATGCCTTTTTTAGCTCAGTATGCCAGCTTATTTGAAACGGGCCACCAGCAACAAGAAAGCTTTGCGGAGGTGGTCAATGAATTTAAGCTAACTCGTGAAGCACTACGCGATCCAAAAACAGGACTTTACTACCACGGTTGGGATGAATCTAAACAGCAAGCATGGGCTGATAAACAAACGGGTGTTTCTGCAGAGTTTTGGGGACGTGGTATGGGGTGGCTTGCCATGGCTGTTGTTGATGTACTTGACTACATTCCTGCACAAAACACGAAACAGCGCGCAACCTTGCTTGCTATTGTAAACGAATTGGCCACAGATATTGCCAAAGTGCAAGATGCTGAAACTGGTACATGGTGGCAAGTTTTAGATAAACCAAGCGCTTTGGGGAACTACCAAGAATCAACAGCAACCGCCATGTTTGCTTATTTTTATGCCAAAGCACTTAATAACGGATATATCAATATAGATTATAAAGACACTGCTCTTTTAGCATACCAAGGATTACTTAACCAATTCGCTTTAGTGCACAGCGATGGCACAGTGAGTATGACCAATCAATGTTATGTTGCAGGCCTAGGCTTCGGCCGTGATGGTAGTTACCATTATTATATGAGTGAGCCGGTCAGTAAGAATGACCCAAAAGGAAATGGTCCATTCATTCTTGCAAGCCTTGAAGTAGCAAAACTTCTCACCAAGTTAGACTGAACCATAATTAACACTCCCAGTGAGCATATTACAAATATGCTCATATCACCATCACATCTATTTGCAGATTTTTACCTTTCATGTGATATAAGCTGAGATCTCATTGAATATGTTTAATCATCAAAAACTGAGTGTTTTTACCTTGCTATTACTGTGTTTTAAGCCCTGCACAGCCGCAGATTACACAGTTGCAAACACCTATAACAAACTCGTTAAGCAGTATCCACAGATCCAGCTCCCTGACACCGAGCTACCGAACTCAGTGATAGCACATAAAGCACTCTCCTACAAACAAACTAAAAGCAGTACACAGACTATCGATATTTATCAAAAAAATAAGCAAAGTAAAAAGGCGCCACTGATCATGTTAATCCACGGCGGTGGCTGGCAGTCAGGCACACCAGCATTGATGGCAGCTCTTGCAATTAGTCTTGTAAAACGAGGCTATATAGTTGCCACCCCAAGTTATCGCCTCAGTGATGAAGCGCCTTACCCAGCTGCCCTTGAAGATATAGCGGATGCGTTACTGTGGCTTAAAAAATATGCCTCACGGTATAACATTGATAGCACTAAAATTGCATTAGCAGGTGGCTCTGCGGGTGGTCAATTAGCCGCACTATTAGCGTACAGTGGTGGCATTATTGATGACAGCAACACAAACGCACAGCGTATTAATGTTCAAGCACTTATTAACATCGATGGATTAAGTGATTTTACCTCGCCAGAAGCATTACCGTTTGAAAACAATCCAAATAAAGCAGTCACTTCAGCAAGTAAATGGCTGGGCGGGCGCTACGAATCCATACCAGAGCAGTGGCGCAGCGCTTCCCCTCTTTTCTATATTGATCAAACAGCCCCAGCAACACTGTTCATTAATAGCTCAGTGCCACGTTTTCGCGCAGGCCGCGACAGCGCCATATTAAAATTAAAAGCATTACACATAAGCTGCCAAGTTTATCAATTTAAAGACGCACCTCACTCATTTTGGTTATTCGAGCCCTGGTTAACGCCAACTTATACTGCTATAGATGACTTTTTAGACCGTCAATTTAATAATGGTTTATAGACTACGGTTGGCTATAATTTATAGGCACAATGCCAATTACAGCTAATGTTGTAACTGGCATTAATAATATTACTGAGTCAACGAAATTAAATAGCTGGATAAAATTTGCTGTGCAGTGGCACTTTTAAATTGCGCTTGATGTAGCTTAAACCAGTTATCATCAATGCCATCTTGATCTTCATCGTTAATTAAGCTGAAACCTGCAAATTCTTTTTCATACGCCTGCCAACTGCCTATTAATTCAAACTCATGATCTATTAGGCCATTGTTCTTTATCGTAATACTATCGGTTAACTGCTGATAAACTATCGAATCAACACTGTCATGAAAAGGGCCATGGGCATTGCGGCTTGCACCAATGTCTTGCAGTTTTATTGCATTATCAAATGCTTGCTCTGCACTAATATAGTTCAGCGCTGTTTGCTCTGTAGAGGGAGTAATTGCTTTAGCGCTTAACCAAGGGCTCGTCGCAGTACTGAGTGTTCGCTTAGCTTTTTTAGCCTTTCGGTAATTAACCCCTAAATAGTTATGCTCAGTCAATTGTGGGTTATTTTCAAGTACATTCCCCATAATATATGCTTGATTTTCTTTGATCTGTGGGGAGTACCAAATATCGGCAAACTGCATGATCTTGCTTGCTTTACCTGGCTTATAGTAATTATTGATCAGGTTAAAACGACCATTTTCAGATCCATACACATTATTATGCCCCCAGTTAAAAATAATATTATTGATAAGCTCAACAAACTCATCATTTTGCGAGTACGGTGATTTGAGCCGATGACCATTGATCCTAGGTGTTCGGCTGGCATGATTGGCAATTATATTATTAATAAAACTGGCGTTGGCGCCCCCCCAAATACCACCATAACCATGATCTCCTTTAGGGTGAATCGAATGGCTTAAACTATGCGAGATAATTGAATTTTGTAGGGTAAAGTTTCGATTATTATAAAAACTCGCGGTTTCATCAACTGACCAACTTAACGAACAGTGATCAATAATGACATTATTACTATTACGCACCGTTAATGAATCATCAGCATAGCCAAAGGTGCCTAAGCGAAAGCGTAGATAACGGATGACGACATTGTCAGCAGCGGATACTGTAACAGGAGCACCTACAATTGCGATCCCGCCCGGTGAACTTTGCCCTGCAATGGTGATATTGCCGTGTGATATTTTAAGCTCCCCAGCTAATTTGATCACCCCTGATACTGCAAAAACAATCGTACGAGGATGTTTTTGCTTAATTGCATAACGAAGACTACCTGGTTGCGGGTTTTCTAAGTTATCGTCTAATGTGGTTACTCTATACAGTGTGCCATTAATGCCACCACGGCTATATTTGCCAAAGCCTTTAGCCGTGGGAAAAGCCAGATGCGCATCAACCTGCCCTGCATATAAATTGGTCGATATAGCAATAAACAGCAAGACTACAATACTAAGTAACGCACTGCTTAGATATTTTAAATTATTATTTTGCAAAGTTTGCATAATATTCCTTAGATAATTCGTTTTAAATACTCAATTAAAGAAAAAATTCTCGGTATGAAAATTGACAGCTTCATTAATACAGTGTTAACTTCATGTTATTCCATTTTGCCACCGGTGGCAACTGGGAATTAAAATCAACAGGAATCGCATAACTTGCACACAATTATAAGCCTGAAAAAGGAATAAAAATGAAAAGCATGAGTTTAAGCACGATCGCGACGGCATTAATGATGGCAATGCCACTTTATGCCCAGTCAGCCGATCCTGCACAGCCTAAAGTTGAAAATGATAAATTAACAACTAACGCTGAAAAAAAAGTAGAAGCTGATGATGATATTGAGATTATTGCCGTTACAGGCGTGTATCAAGCTGACTTAAAAGCACGCGCAATGGAACGTGATAGCAAAGCATTTAGCTCAGTTATTGCAACCGATGATATGGGCAATTTCGTTGACCAAAATGTCGCTGAATCACTTCGCAGGATCCCAGGTGTCACTCTGGAACGCAGTGAAGGGGAAGGTAAATATATTGCCGTTCGTGGTCTTGGTCCTAAGTTTGTCTCTGTGAGCATGAATGGTGCAGAGCTATCTGGTGCGGGTGACGACCGCAAAATAGGTTTAGATGGTATTACCAGTGATTCACTTGGTGCTATCGAAGTTTTTAAAACCCTCACCCCTGATATGAATCTAAATTCTATTGGTGGTGCGGTTAACGTTAAAGCAATCTCAGCGTATGAACGTGGTAAAAACACATTAAAAATCAAACTACAAGATTCGTACAATGAACTAAGAGAAGAACAATCACCTAAATTCAGCCTTGACGGTACACAGTTATTTTTAGATGAGAAGATTGGCGTTGGTTTTGCTCTTTCATATGAAGATAGAAAAACACAAGTTGATGAAGTACGTCATCATAGCACTCGTGAATTAAACTTTTTGCAAGGTGGTATTGGTCTCAGCGAAGAGGAACTCAGTGTAGCGCCAGAAATCTTAATCCCTGCTCAACTTGAGAATCGTCGTGAAATTGCTGATCGAGAACGTACAACCGCAACAATCAATGTTGAATTTAAACCTAACGAAGACAGTTTTTATTACATACGTGGTAACTACTCAAATTACACCGATGGTGATGTAGCTCAGCGTGAGTTTTATAACTTCTACAATGGTGATTTAGCCGATGAAGTTATTTACGTTAACCCACAAACTAAAGAGTTTGCCCTCTCTGATATTGATGTATTCAATCAGTACTTTATCCAAGAAGGTGAAACCACGACCACAAACTACAGCTTTGGCGGTGAAAACTATTTTGCTGACACTTGGCGTGTTGATTATGAATACGCGTATTCTAAAACAGACGATGAGTCTGTTGGCGATCGCCGCGCCCAATTCCGTGAACGTGAGAACATTGTTTATGGTCAAGCACGCAGAGACAATATCATAGCTAAAGTACTGACCCCAGCTGAAGCCGCCGCCCTTGGTGGATTTGCTCTTAAAGATGACGAAGATGTATTTGCAGGTGAAGCAGATGGTGATTTAAGCGATTTATCGAATATGGAATACGATAACTTGTTTATGGAAGACAGCACACGTACAGATGAAATTACCAGTATTAAACTCAACCTACAAAAAGATTTTAATTACGAATACCTTAATTTCGTGAAAATAGGTGGAACCTATAATCAACGCGAACATTACAATAATAAAGACCGTTGGAGTTACACTGTCGATAGTGCCGATTGTGGTGGCGACCAAACCTGTATGGATGTTGCAACATCAAATATTACAGATTACAACTATGCAGTGCCTGAAGGTGATTTATTCACCTACCCGTTCGTGTCTCAACAAGACGTCGAATATATTGTAAATTCAACCAAAATTACACGCGACAGTGCCACCGGTGGCGAGGAGTCCATTGATAGTACGAAAGAAGACTATACATTAACCGAAGATACCTATGCAGCCTATGTAATGGCTGAAATTCCTCTGTCTGAGCAGTTAACAGTAATAACGGGTGTTCGCTATGCCCACACTGAGTTCTCATCTACCGGCTTTATGTCACTTGAAAACGATGATTGGAATTTTGGTAATGACAAGATGCTTGATATAGCAGTGCCGCTACCTGAGTCATCGATCACTTACAGTGAGTTTTTCCCAAGCCTCCATGTGCGTTATGAACCAAGTGATACTGTATTAGTTAGAACGTCGTTATGGACCAGTTATACCCGCCCTTCTTTTAAGCAAGCCCGTGGATTTGCAAAGTTTGACGATGATATTAGCTTATGTGACCCAACAACCAATGAATGTTTCAGCACACCAGATGGCCAAAGTGCGATTGAATTACAAGGTTATATTTTAGGTCCTGATAATTCAGTTCAAGTGGGTAACCCCAATTTAGTTGCAATGACATCCGACAACTTCGATGCATCATTTGGTTGGTATCCATCAAAAGAACTCTTTATGGAAGCAGCGGTATTTTATAAAAATATCGATAACTTCATTGTTGATGTTACCGGCATTCAAATGGGTATCGATGAGTTGCCACTGACTTTACCTGTAAATCAGGTCTCAGACTTTGCCATTCCACAAGATCTCGTATTAAACCAAGTGGATATTACACTCAATGGCGATAAAGCAACCGTTTATGGTATTGAGCTTAGTTACAATCAATTCTTTGACAATGGATTATTTTGGCAAAGTAATATGACCTTTGTTGAAAGTGAAGCAGAACTTGATGCCACAATCCGTCAAAGCAAAATGCAACTACCTGGCCAAGCTGATATGACCGGTAATATCTCGGTTGGTTGGGAAAATGAGTCATTTTCATTTCGGCTAATTAGTAATTACCGCTCAGACATCCTCGAAGAAGTAGGCTCTTGCCCTGTCTCTGCCTCGCTATCAGATCCTCACGCTTGTAAATCGTGGGCAGATATCTACCAAGACGATATTTTAACCTTTGATATGAAAGTTAAATATGATTTCACAAAAAATCTAACTGTGTACTTTGATGCCATTAACTTAACGGATGAATCCGATTTACGTTACTTCAAAGGTAATGATTTAGCGGGAGGCGAGATCCTCTATCAACGTGAAGATTATGGTCGTACTTTCCAATTAGGTATGAATTATAAATTTTATTAATAATCAATGAATAACAAAACGTTAATGCCACACACAATTAACGCGTAAATGACACGCTTCATCCTTGGAGGGATGCATGAATAATACAATAAAAATACCATCGTGTTTGCTGATCACAGCGATCTTGGCAGGCTGTGGTGAAGAAAGCTCTATCAATGTCAAAGAAGCCCCTTTGCCACCTATTCAAGGGGTATTTGTTGACAGCCCAGTCGCTGGTTTAACATACAATAGCCCGTCGGTTACTAATGGAGTAACAACAGCCGAAGGACAGTTTGATTACTTTAGAGGTGAAGCTATCGATTTCTCAATCGGTGCTCTTACCTTTCCAACGGTTTCAGCTGCTAATGTACTCACGCCACTGGCTTTATTTTCTACAGATACCGTGTTTCACCCCGCTGTTATTAATAGCCTACGTTTATTACAGTCCCTTGATGTCGATGGTGATCCTAGTAATGGGATTACAATTAGCGCACAAGCGGCACAAGTTGCACAGATGTCTTTAGCAGAAGGACAAACAGTAACTGACTATTTTAGCAGTGATGAATTTGAGGCCAACGTAAATGCGTGGCTAGCGGATGCAGGTTCCGTGAATAGTACTTTGATCCCAGCAGATCAAGCAATTGTGCACTTTGTTGATTTTATTTTTAAACAATATAACAGCACACAACCTTTAGCATTTAATACCAGTGATTTTACGGGTACCATTTACAACCCGCGAGTTCAAGGCAGTGAAGCAAGTATTGCTCAGTTAGTGTTGACACCTGACGATGAATTAAACTTAGCAGGGACTTTTAGCCATGTTGCTGATGGAGAAGAAACCACAACGGGCAGCTATGCATTCTTATTTGGTAACCGTGTTATTGCGCTTACATCAGGTGAAGGAGAATCTGCAACTACGCAATACATTGTTTCTCGCTCACATAATACTGTAAATAATACCTATAGCGTATGTGCCACTAGCGATCCAAGCGCACTGGCAACACTTGTATTAACGTGTGATAGTAATGATGATGCTAAAAACAATATTTTAGCCTTTTCAGAACAACAAGCCCAAGAAGAGCTGGTTAAACTGAACGATTTAGCACAACAAGCGGGTTTAGCTTTAATTGAAGAGTTTGATACCGATACTGAGACATTCTTCTCATCAAGTTACAAGAGCTTGTCAGATGAGCAAGGTAGCGGCCCGTTATATTTCAAAAGCGGCGGTAGTGCAAAAATTGACGATGTCGCAGGCCAGCTTATTCTTGAAGGTGACCGCATAACAATCGGTAATACCCTACCCGGCAAAGAGTCAGCAGCCTCTGATAGCTCCGGTGTTGGTATTTATAATTTAAGCGAAGGCTTTACCATAAGCTTTGATGTTATCGCCCATAACAATGCGGGGGGATTATCGCTGTATGTTGATAATAATACTGCCAGTCAAAGTAATTCTGTTCACGGTGGTGCATCTAAGTTTTATGGTAAAGATATCAACGAGACCAATACCCCTGTAGGTCAGCGTTTTTCTTATACCTATGTGCCTGGCGAAGATGTCAACACTGGTGCTGATCTCACGCATGTTGATGCCCGTGGTATTTTGAATCCAGATATTAAAAACTCGTATTTCCAAATACGCACTGATTCAGCTGCAATGATTGTCATTGATAATTTAACCATTGAAACAGTGGCGACCGATGTGCCTGATGTTGAACCACCCGTTGAGCCCCCTGTTGAACCGCCCGCTCAAGGTGAGATCCCAACAATAGAATTACCAATCACCACTGACTTTACTATGCTTACAGCAGATATTTTCTCTGTTGATCATCAAAAAATTATTGATGCTAACGGCGATGAAATCCCCATGTTTAGCAAAACGGGTGGCTCAGTTACTGTCATTGATACAGGTTTAGAGCTCAATGGAGGTCGTTTTACATTAGGCAACACCACCCCAGGTATTGAAACTGCAGCAACGGATACCACCACCAGTGGTGCGCTGGATTTATCTCGCCCGTACCAAGTGGTGATGGATATCGTGAGTGTAAGCGACCCTGAAGGTGATAATAAATTCCAAATCTATGTGGATAACAACTCCTCAAGCAGTTCTAAATCACTACTCGGTGGCGACTCTCGTTTTTATAATGAACTAATCAACTCGTTAACGCCTGGCCAAACTTTAACTGTACCAGGCCTACTTGCGTCTAAAAATTCATTTTTACAGTTACGCACTGAGACAGGTGGCACTGTGGTGATCAATAACCTCAGAGTTGAATATGTAAAAGATCCATCCGTATTTAGTTGTGACGACGCTCCCCAGTTGTATTTTTGTGACGACTTTGCCAATGGTGACTTAAGTAATTGGCAGATTTTAGCCAAGCCAGATAACATTGAAGCTCCAATGGGTGAGTTTGATGTGCTCGACATGATGGGTAATAGCATGATGCGTTACACAGCAGGTGGTGCAGGTGGTGAAATTATTTTAGCCACTGAAGAAGCGATGGCTAACGTGCCGACTACAGGTAACTACTTTGTTGAAGCGAAAATTCGTCCACGTCAAAATAGCACCACGGCCAATAAGCAAATTTTCCTAATGGCTCGCTACTTAAATGCTGGTAATTGGTATGGTGGTGGCTTAAATGTGCAAAACTCATCAAGCAGCACCCAAGTAGAAGTTGCAGTCAGTAGTGAAGGCTCAATCTCACGCCCAGTGCAAACGAAATCGCCTATTTTACTCGGTGAAAAAGGCGCTACTGAAGACGGTGTGTGGTATACAACACGATTTGAGATGATTGATGATCAACTCACCGTATATTTAAATGGTGAAAAAATGGGTACTGCTAGTGATAGCAGCTATACTGCGCGTGGTTTGATCGGGATATTCACAAACAACCGTTCGTTTGAAATTGATGATGTTAAAGTGGGCGATCCGAGCATCAAACCTATCCAGCTAACCCTTGATTACAAAGAGCCTGCTTGGGATACCAGTACCACTATGGACCCACTTGTGATCAATGTCACAGCAATCAAAAACGATGGTATTACAGCCGATACCTACACTGTCACATCAAGCAATGATGCGGTGGTCAGTGTGACTATCGATGCAAATATGATCACCCTAACGCCTATTGCTGCAGGTGACGCCACTGTGACGTTTGTATCTGATTCTGATCCAACCATCACTCGAACCATTACAATCTCTGTCGCTGAAGGCTTCGTTATGCCAAATGCTGACTACGGTGACTTAACAAGTAAAGTGATGCCAGCGATTGCTAGCGATAGTCAATTTGTTGATACTCAGTTATCGATTACTTTTGATAACGCGCCCACTTTCGGCAGTTTAGGTGAAGTACGTATTTATAAACAAAACGACAACACCCTAGTTGATACCCTCAAAGTGGGTAAGAATGTCGATGTGATTGGCTACACAGGCCAAGATAAATTGCGCTCTGTGTATTACCACCCTCTTACAATTGAAGGTAACACCTTAACCATTAAGCCACATAATAATGTACTTGAATATGGCCATACCTATCGCGTTGTCATTGGGGATGATGTGGTAATTGGCGCTCAATTAAATGGCGCTGACTTTGTCGGCTTAGGTGATAACAGTCAATGGACATTTACTACTAAAGTAACTACACCTGCGAGCAACCAACTACTGGTTGATGATGACGGTGTTGCTGACTTTAGAACTGTGCAAGGTGCCCTCAACTTTGCGATGGCAAGCCTTGATAAAGATGAGCAAACAACGATTTCTATTAAAGATGGCATCTACAATGAGTTGCTGTTCCTACGTAATAAAAATAATGTAACGTTACAAGGACAAAGTCAGGACAATACCATCATTCAGTATGAAAACTACGAAACACTCAATGGTGGCTCTGGTGGCAGTGCGCCAGTCAGCTCAGGCACACCCGGTGGTGGTCGTAGTGTATTCTTGGTTGAAGGCGCTGATATGTTAGTGATCAACAACCTAACATTGAAAAACACCCATTTGCGTAACAAGGTTGACTCAAACCAAGCAGAAACGATTTACTTTAATAGTAATGGTCGTTTGGTGGCTAATAATGCCCGCTTTATCAGCGAACAAGACACCTTGTTACTTAAAGGCTACACATGGTTTTACAATACCTTAGTCGCTGGTAACGTAGACTTTATTTGGGGCTATCCTGTTACTGCACTCTTTGAACATAGCGAAATTCGCACGATTGGTGATTCTAAAGACGGTGATCCAACTAAAGACTCATCAGGTGGCTATGTACTGCAAGCCCGTGTGCCAGTACCAACAGATCCTGGTTTTATCTTCTTAAATAACCGTTTTACTCATGGCCCAGGCCCAATTGGCAATGATGTGCTTGATAACTCAACCTATATTGCACGCAGTGGTGGCAACGATACATATTTTGATAACATTACGCTTATCAATAATAAGTTTGACACTCACATTGCAACCTCAGGTTGGTTATTGGACAAGGTTCCAAATCCTGAGATTGCCACAGCGACCAGTGGCTGGCGCGAATACGGCAGCATGGACTTAGCAGGTAATGCGCTTGATTTAAGTGCTCGTGTTGGTGGTTACATTATGCAAGACAGCGACGTGGTTAACTTACTTGACCGAAATGCAATTTTTGCCAACTTTAATGATGGTCAAGGTTGGACACCTGAACCTCTTGCCATACCAGTGTTACCCGATGAGCCTGTAGCAATAACGCCTGTGAATAATAGCCTTGGCTTTGCCGGTTATAATTTTAACCTAACCGGTGGCGCTGGTGGAACTGTAGTAACGGTCGATAATGGTGCAGCGCTTAAATCAGCTTTAGCTCAAGCTAAATCTTCTGGTGTTCCTGTCACTATCTATGTAGATGGTGTAATTACCGATGCAAACAGTGGCGGCGACAACACATCAATCGAAATTAAAGATATGGATAATATCTCAATCATTGGTGTTGCAGATCGGGGGGAGCTCAGTGGCATAGGCATCGCAATTCGTCGTGCTAATAACATCATTATCCAAAACTTGAAAATTCATGAGGTACTTACCGGTGGGAAAGATGGTATTTCAATTGAAGGTGATGAAAATAAACCGACTGCCAATATCTGGATTGACCATAACGAACTTTACTCATCGTTAAATGTTGATCAAGACTATTATGATGGTTTAGTTGACTCTAAATCAGGTGCGCAGAACATCACTATTTCCTATAACTACATTCACGATAGCTGGAAAACATCGCTGCATGGTCACAGTGATGATGACTCAAGCAGTAATAAAAATCGCCATATTACATTTCACCATAACCGGTTTGAAAACATTGTATCGCGTGTTCCATTATTTAGATTTGGTTTAGGTCATATCTTCAACAACTACTATAACAATATCACCTCAAGCGCGATTAACTCACGAATGGGCGCAGAGCTACATATTGAGAATAACTACTTTGAAAATACTAAAAACCCTGTAGTGTCATTTTATTCAAAAGTCATTGGCTACTGGAATACATCAGGCAACTACCTCGGTGAAGGTGTAACTTGGGGCGATGTAGCTGATGGCGATGTGGCTGCAGAAGTAACGCCAACAGGTTTAACACCTACAAGCTCTTACCAAGCGCCTTATGACTATACGTTAACACCCGTAATGGATGTTAAAGCCCATGTAATTGCTCATGCCGGTATTGGTAAGATTGATCAAAGTGATTTAGAGATTCCTGAGATTGCTGCGCCAAGTGAGCCGCCAGTACAAGAGCCCCTTGGTTTACCATTTACTGAGAACTTCTCAGCAGCGAATACTGACGAGTTCTTTAGTAATAGTTACCGTGATTTATCAGGCCTAGCCGGCTCAGGCACGCCTCTGTTTCATCGTGTTACAGGCAGTGTGGAAGTATCTGCTGGGCAATTAACCATGACTGGAGCGCGTATTAGTATTGCCAATACGACACCGGCGGTGGGTACAACCTCAGCAGATGCAAGTACGACGGGCTTACTTGACTTAAGTAACAGTTATCAAGTGAGCTTTACAGTGGCGGATGTTACAGGTAATACCGCAAAAAGCTTCCAGATCTATGTAGATAACAATACTTCTGGTAGCGCTAATTCAATCCACGGCGGCTCATCAAAGTTTTATTCAGTTAAACTTGAGGAGCTTGTCCCTGGGCAAACGTACACAGTTGATGGATTGGTAGCCACAGCGACCTCATTCATCACTATCAGAACGGAAAGTGAAGCCACTATCACACTGGATGAGATAACCATTCAGTAGTTGTAATGAGAGCAGCCAAACGCTGCTTTCATACCAATCGTGTTAAGTTACTGACCATTTATAGCGACAGATAAATGGCGTGATAACAAGGCATAAATTTTGACATATAGTTGTTCTCGGCATGTCCTTCTGCTTTACTCTAACTCCTGCATCCATGCAGTCCT
>NZ_PNDT01000084.1:0-14955 GCF_005886375.1 Pseudoalteromonas sp. S1727 | reverse complement strand
ACGACGCTTTCTCTGCGTGGGTTACCGCTTACCGCTTACCGCTTACCGCTTACCGCTTACCGCTTACCGCTTACCGCTTACCGCTTACCAAGATCGAGAAAGGGCCTTGCGGCCCTTAGTGTTGCAGCAAGTAACACATTCTTTTTATAGGCTAAAGTCCATTGCAAAAGCAACGTAAGCCTTAATATCACTGTCATCCATATCTGTATCTGATAGGCCAAAAGTGAAACCATCTTTAGAAATAGACACACCGTAGTCGATGATGTCGTCATCACCAATAAAATCGCCAGAATAATGACCTAGGTGCAGTGCCATTTCAGTACCATTACTACCAAGTGCAAATCCATAATCTGCGGTTAAGTACAATGAGTCACCAAAATCTGTGCCATCACCACTTGCCGCTGAAGTTGCAAGCACTGAAGCGCCAAAACTAAAGCCGCCCATGCTAATGCTACCGTAGATTTCAGAAAAATCTGCATCAGCACCTGATGCAGCATCTGGGTATGCATAATAGATGTAACCAACGTCGTAACTCATGTTTTCATTAATATCACCACCAAAGCCTGCGTAAAGGTCAAGCTCATAGGTCATTCCATCGGCCCAACTAGCATTAGATGCCCAAGTACCTGCATAAAAGCCTGACTCGCTGGCGTAATCAATACCGCCAGATATAGCTGCATCACCACCAGTTTGTTCTTGACCACGCCATAAGTAGTTTGACGTTGCGGCGGCGTTGGCTGTAACTTCGGCATAAGCTGCTGTTGATGTAGCTGCCATAAATGCAAGTGTGCTGATAGCAATCGCTGATTTTAGTTTTAACATGTTTAGTATCCTGTTGTTATGCTGATTTTTTGGTTAAGCAATTATTAATTAGATTGCAGTCTATAAATTGCTGGTCCCATTTCTAGTTGTCTGATTGGATAATTGCACCGCTTATGCCAAGTTAGATAAAAATCCTTAAAATAAATTTAATATCTTTTTAAAACATGTGGTTAAATTGTGAGCTTAGAATGATAGGAGAATCTTGATTGATTGTTGTGCACTTAGTTGGTGCATAAAAAAACCCGCATGCACAAATCAGTTGCAGCGGGTTTTTGTATTCTTTACTGGGGTTTAGCCAAAGATAGTACGCATCAGGCTGATAGTCTCAGCAACCCCTCGGCCTTTTTGTACTTCACTGATAATTGAGTCACGTTTCGCACGGATATGTTCTGGCATATCTTCGGCAGCAAGAGCGCGGTCAACGAGTATTTCAGCAGACTCTTTGCCACGACGTACTTTTTTAGTGGTGGTACTTGTAGCCCGCTTCGGTTTATTTAATAATTTGATATAGTTTGAGTTTTCAGCAGTAGTCGTATCTGCATAATAGAAAAAACATGGTATAAGAGCTTTGATTGCTACAAGTTGTTGATCTTGTTCGCTATCACCATTGGCCATTTTAAACCAAGACATAGCATGCACAGCTTGTACAATATCTTGCCAGTAGCGTGCAAAATCACGATTACTGAGTTTGGTAATTGCTAACGCAGAGCATAATGAGTCTAGACGTGAGTTATTAATTGGCGTAAATACATCAGGGCGACGCATTGCCAACAGACGAGTTGCAGGTGCTAGCGTTGGTTTCTCATTATTATCGGTAAAAGCATGTACGTATTTAAGCACAAAATCTTGGTAATTAGCTTCTGTTACTTCACCTTCAAGAGGAATGTGTGCTAACGCTTCATCAAATAAAGCGGGTAGGTCTGCAAGCATTTGATGAAAGGCTTTGGCGCTCTTTGTAGAGCTAAACCATTCAACATCAAAGTTATAGCTACTTGGATCAAGCGCTGAAGTATGTTTACCAGTAAAGGTTAATAAGTCTTCAGGGATCATCTCTTTTAAAGATTGCTCACGGATACTAGCAATATACTGAGTCAGACGTAACTGCTCATCAAGCGCTAATGTGTCTTTGTGCTGTTCAACAAATACACTGACAACCGGCCAAGGCGCGACACGAAGTGTTTTTAATTGCAAAAAGCTAATAGCTGAAATTAATAGGTCATGAAGTTTTTTTAAAACCGGTAATTGCTTTGTTTCAAGTAAATCGTGATTGATACGATCGCGACTAGCGCTCAGTAATTCATAGCACCAACCCAAGAAGTCTTCAGGGTGATTTTCTATTTTTACCGCCATCAGGTTTAAGCTGATTTCAGAAGCCTGCTTTAGAATATTTTGATAAATATGGCCTTCTTGCTCGCTTAATGCCATTTGTGAGGGGGAAATGAGCAGTTTTTTCATGCCTGATGGTACTCCGGTTAGATACATTTTCAGTTGTTTAATTTTAGCGCAAAATGGCTTAGAACAACAGGGCTGTGCATCATACCGAAGAATACAAGGGATGCAATCAAGATAGTTATGAAATCTCAAGATTGCATAATTGCTGTTTTAATCCTGCTCATTGAGTATAAATAGACGCTCAACTGAGGTATTAAAGTGTAGCGCTATTTTCAATGCAATGACCACCGACGGTGTAAAGCGAGATGTTTCGATTGTGCTAATGGTTTTGCGCGAAACATTAATCGCATCGGCTAGGTCTTGTTGCGACAGCCCTGCGGCTTTGCGAAATTCTGCTATATGGTTTTGCACATTACTTCCTAATCACGGCTCTGCCAAAGGGTCGATATGCCATACACCAAAAGTATAATACCTAGGTAAAATATAGCCATATTTGCATGCGAAACCTCGCTAGGTATTGCATCGTTATTATACAAAACACCAAGAAGGCAAACCCCAAATGCACAACTTGTATGTTTATAGGCATTAGTGTCAATGGTGTTTAGAAACTCATCTTTATAGGCATATTTAAAATACATTTTTAACGGAAAGCCTGCTTTAATTATAAAAATAGCAGTTACAACCATATAAAATAAAACGCTAATTCCAAGAATTGTCATCTCTTCTATATCATGGTTAGTTAGTGAGTAAACACTGAGAAGTAAACAAACTATGCCAGCGCTTGTACAAAACCATGCATTATGGTTCATAAATTTTTCTTCGGTTTTAATATCTTGTTGTTTCATAAAATCCATCCTGTGAAAGTGTTAATCTAAATAAATTGTAACCTACAGGTATCAATGTAACCTTGAGGTATCATTTGGTCAACTTGTTTTTGTAACCTAAAGGTATCAAAATGTTTCAGGGGGGATTCAGATACCAACTTGTAGAGTTGGAGAAATTGCTTTTTTCTATATCGGGCAATGATTTTCAGCGTAACTCCCGCTATGATAAGAGTATTATTTGCACATTTGAAAGGATGATCATGAAAACCTTATTTAAAGTTATTGGCGTTATACTGTTATTGCTTGTTGCTTTAATTGTTGCTGCGCCATTTTTAATTCCCACCGATGCCATTTTTAATAAAGTCTCTGAGCAGGTTGAACAAACCACAGGCCGTACTTTAACGATTAAAGGTGATAAAACCCTATCTGTTTTCCCCTCATTAAAACTTGAACTTGAAGATGTGCACTTTGCCAATATGAAAACGGGCTCACGCGCTGATATGGCAAGTATGCAGCAATTGGCCATTCATATTCCGTGGTTTTCGCTATTTGGCGGTGAACTTAAATTAGAAAAGTTTGTGATCAATGAGCCAAATATTCTGCTCGAAACAGATAAAAATGGTAAAGCCAACTGGCAATTGTTTGATGCAGTTGCAGAGCAGCCTACAGCTCAACAACAAAATAGTGGCTCAGTAAAGTTACCTGAAAACTTTGATATTGCATTAGGTGAAGTGGCAATTTACGGTGGTAAGTTTGTGTACTTAGATGGTGCGACTGGCGTTAAACAAGAGATCAGCGATCTCGAGTTAGCAATTTTACTGCCTTCATTACATAAAACATTAGAAGTAAAAGGCGCAATTACTTATATGCAAGAGCGCTTTGAACTGGATGTAACGGTTGATAACCCGGCTAAAGCAATTGAAGGTGATACCTTTAATGTTACTAAGAGTGTGACTTCTCGATTGGTAGATGTTGAGTTTAAAGGCTCAATTGCTGATCAAGGTAAAGATATTCAAGGTCAATTAGCGCTTAACGGTGATTCTGTAAAAGACATTGCTAAATGGCAGGGGGTAGAGCTCAATGCCAAAGATAACGCATTTAATACCTTTAGCGTGAGTGGCAAAATGCGCATGCAAGGTGACAAATTTAACCTAGCTGAATTAGTTGCGACATTGGATGCGCTAGAGATCAAGGGTAAGAGTGAGTTAAACCTTGGCAAGCGCCTAGCTGTAACCGCAGATATAGACTTGGGCATGCTTGATTTAAATCCATACCTACCAGAAGCAGTTGCACAAGCCGAAGCACCAGAGCCAGCAAAGGATGCGCCTGTGCAGCCGATTATTTGGGATGACACCAAAATGGACTTGAGTGGCTTAAACGCCCTTGATGCTAATGTTGTGATCCGCTCAAGTGGTTTGAAGGCGAATGAGATCAAACTTGGAGCCAATCAATTTACAGTTAATCTGAAAAATGCAGTTGCTTCAGTTAGTCTAGATAAATTTGCCGCTTACGAAGGTAATGGTAAAGGCACAATTACTGTAAATGCGAAACAAACACCATATAAAATAGCCACCAACTTCTCATTAGATAAAATCGATGCCCAACCATTACTAACCGATGCAGCTGGTTTTGACAAGCTAATGGGTAAAGGCTCACTTAATTGGGATTTAGCCACATCAGGGCAAAGCCAAAAAGACTTTATGGGTGCCCTGCAAGGCAAGTTGGCATTTGAGTTTGCTGATGGCGCAGTGAAAGGAGCCAATATCGCTGAAATGGTACGCAAAGGTAAAGAGCTTATCAAAGGGAACTTAGGCGCTGTATCTGAAGGACTGGATACTGGCTTTGATAATTCACAGCAAACCGATTTCTCAGCATTAACGGGAAGCTTTATATTTACCAATGGTGTTGGCAAAAATACTGATTTATCGATGTTAAGCCCATTAATTAGAATTACTGGAGAAGGTGATGTTGATTTACCTAAGACGACAGTGAACTATCGTTTAGTAACCGGTATTGTAGATTCTCTAGAAGGGCAAGGTACTACAGATGATAGTACAGGCTTTAAGATACCGGTACGCATTAAAGGGCCATTCCATGATGTTGGCTTCAGTTTAGATGTAAGCAAAGCAGCAGAAGATGAAGTAAAAGAGAAAGCCAAAGATAAAATTAAAGATAAGTTAAAAGGCTTATTTGGTAATTAATGTCGATTTTATTCGGTGATAAAACAATCAGGGCATAAATTTGCCCTGATCGTTTTATAATCAATGTTAAAATAGCAAAATTTGTTTGCCCAGCAAAATAACCACCCTCGTATTTCGAAATTAATTAAAAAATAACCTACCACTACCCCCTCAATGCTGATACAATTGCCCGCCCTTGGAATGCAACTAGATTGCTTTTTGAGTGGTTTTTAACCTAAATGTCTTGATTTTAAACGATTTAAGGCAGTTGTAATAACTACACCGGAGGTCATTAACATGATCCAAATGCAAACTCAGCTGGAAGTTGCTGATAACAGCGGCGCTCGCAAAGTGCAGTGTATTAAAGTCTTAGGCGGTTCGCACCGTCGTTATGCAGCGATTGGTGACATCATTAAAGTTTCTGTAAAAGAAGCGATTCCTCGCGGTAAAGTGAAGAAAGGTGATGTTAAAAACGCGGTAGTTGTGCGTACTAAGAAAGGCGTTCGTCGTCCAGATGGTTCTTTGATCCGTTTTGACAGCAATGCGGCTGTTATCTTAAATGATAACTTGCAGCCAATTGGTACACGTATTTTCGGCCCTGTGACACGCGAACTTCGTACTGACAAGTTCATGAAAATCGTTTCACTAGCCCCAGAAGTACTGTAAGGAGTCAATCATGGCAGCAAAAATCCGTCGTGATGACGAAGTAATCGTTCTAGCAGGTAAAGACAAAGGTAAGCGCGGCAAAGTGCTTTCAGTTGTTACCGAGTCTGGTCGAGTATTTGTCGAAGGCATTAACTTAATCAAGAAGCACCAAAAGCCGGTTCCACAATTGAACCAGCCTGGCGGCATTGTTGAGAAAGAAGCGTCTATTGACGTATCAAACGTTGCGATCTACAACTCAGAAACGAGTAAAGCAGATCGTGTAGGTTTCAAGATTGAAGATGGTAAGAAATTACGTATCTTTAAATCTACTGGTAAAACTATCTAATAGTTGGAGTAGAATGATGGCGAAACTGCATGAAGTATATAAAGACAAAGTAGTTGCTGAACTTCAAGAGAAGTTTGGTTTCAGCTCTGTCATGCAAGTCCCTCAGATCGAAAAGATCACATTGAATATGGGTGTGGGCGAAGCCCTAGCTGACAAGAAAATTTTAGATAACGCTGTTGCGGATCTAGAAGCTATTGCTGGTCAGAAGCCGCTTATTACTAAAGCACGCAAATCTGTTGCTGGCTTTAAAGTACGTGAAGGCTACCCAATTGGCTGTAAAGTAACCTTACGCGGCGAGCGTATGTGGGACTTTTTTGAGCGTTTGGTTTCAATCGCTATCCCACGTATCCGTGACTTCCGTGGTGTAAGTGCTAAGTCTTTTGATGGACGTGGTAACTACAGCATGGGCGTACGTGAACAAATCATCTTCCCAGAAATTGATTATGATAAAGTAGACCGTGTACGCGGTATGGATATCACAATCACTACATCTGCGAAAACAGATGAGGAAGGCCGTGCGTTGTTAGAAGCGTTTAACTTCCCATTCAAGAAATAAGGGTAGGGTTATGGCAAAGAATTCTATGAAAGCGCGCGAAGCAAAGCGCACGAAATTAGTTGCTCAGTACGCTGAAAAGCGCGCAGCACTAAAAGCTATCATCAGTGATGTGAAAACATCTGACGATGATCGTTGGGACGCGGTATTAAAGCTACAAGCTTTACCACGTGATTCTAGCCCTGCACGTCAACGTAATCGTTGTAACATTACGGGCCGCCCACATGGTTACCTTCGCAAATTCGGCATGAGCCGTATTAAAGTTCGCGAAGCAGCTATGCGCGGTGAAATTCCTGGCCTTAAAAAGGCTAGCTGGTAATAGAATCACGGGAGTAAGACTATGAGCTTGCAAGATCCTATCGCGGATTTGTTCACACGTATCCGTAACGGTCAGTCAGCGAAGAAAGTATCTGTAACGATGCCTAATTCAAAACTGAAAGTAGCATTAGCTAAAGTATTAAAAGATGAAGGTTACATCACTGATTTCACTGTAAGTGGTGATGTTAAACCTGAGCTTTCTATCGAGTTGAAATACTTCGAAGGCAAAGCTGTTATTGAAAATATCCAGCGTGTTAGCCGCCCTGGTTTACGTATCTATAAGAAACGTGACGAATTACCGAAGGTAATGGGTGGTCTAGGTATCGCTATCGTATCAACTTCTAAAGGCCTAATGACAGACCGCGCCGCACGTAGTGCTGGTGTTGGTGGTGAAATCATTGGTTTTGTAGCTTAATCGGAGGGGAACTATGTCTCGCATAGCAAAGGCACCAATTAATGTTCCTGCCGGTGTAGAAGTTACATTAAAAGGCCAGGACATCACAGTTAAAGGCAAAAACGGTGAATTAACGCGTACTATCAACGATGCCGTTGAAGTACAAGTTAACGACAACGTTATTACAACTTTACCTCGTGAAGGCGTAGCCAATGCATGGGCACAAGCAGGTACTGCTCGCGCTCTAATCAACAACATGGTTGTTGGTACGCATGAAGGTTACGAGAAGAAACTTCAGTTAGTAGGCGTTGGTTACCGTGCTGCAGCTAAGGGTAAAACATTAGATTTAACTCTTGGTTTCTCACACCCAGTTAACTTCGCAGTTCCTGAGGGAATTACGATTGAAACTCCAAGCCAAACAGAAGTTCTAGTTAAGGGCGTAGATAAGCAGTTAGTTGGTCAAACAGCTGCTAACATTCGTGCATACCGTAAACCTGAGCCTTATAAAGGTAAAGGTGTTCGCTATTCAGATGAGAATGTACGCCGTAAAGAGGCTAAGAAGAAGTAAGGTAAGACGATGGATAAAAAAACAGCTCGTCTACGTCGTGCTAAACGCACTCGTAGAAATTATATTGAACAAGGCACAACGCGTCTTGTTATCCACCGCACGCCACGTCACATTTACGCTCAAGTTGTAAACGCTGAGGGTAATGTACTGGCTGCTGCTTCTACTGTTGAAAAAGCTATTAGCGAAACAGTTAAAGGCACAGGCAACATTGCAGCTGCACAAGCAGTTGGTAAAGCAGTTGCTGAACGTGCGGCTGACAAAGGCATCGAAAAGATTGCTTTTGATCGCAGTGGCTTTAAATATCACGGCCGTGTGAAGGCGCTAGCAGATGCTGCGCGTGAAGCCGGTTTGCAATTCTAGGAGTAGACAATGGCTAACGTAGAAGCAAAGCAACAACAGCCTGATCTAGCTGAAAAGCTAATCGCGGTGAACCGTGTGTCTAAAGTAGTTAAAGGTGGTCGTATCTTTAGCTTCACTGCACTAACAGTAGTTGGTGACGGCGCAGGTAAAGTAGGTTTCGGTTATGGTAAAGCACGTGAAGTTCCAGCTGCTATTCAAAAAGCAATGGAAAAAGCACGTCGTAACATGATCAACGTAGACCTAAATGGCAATACATTACAGCATCCTGTTAAAGGACGTCATGCTGGCTCACAAGTGTTCATGAAACCAGCATCTGAAGGTACTGGTATCATCGCAGGTGGTGCTATGCGTGCAGTACTTGAAGTGACTGGTGTGCAGAACGTACTTTCTAAATGTTACGGTTCTACTAACCCGATCAACGTTGTACGTGCAACGATCTCAGCTCTTGAGAACATGAACTCTCCTGAGTCTATCGCTGCAAAACGTGGTCTTCGAGTAGATGAGATTCTGGGGTAAACCATGGCTAATAAAACTGTAAAAGTAACACAAGTAAAGAGCTCTATCGGTCGTTTACCGAAGCATAAAGCTACATTACGCGGTCTTGGTTTACGTCGTATCAATCACACTGTTGAGTTGGAAGACACAGCATGTGTACGTGGTATGATCAACCAAGTTTCATACATGGTTAAGGTTGAGGGGTAATTCGAATGCATTTGAATACACTTTCTCCTGCTGCAGGTTCAAAATCTGCTGGTAAACGTGTTGGTCGTGGTATCGGTTCTGGTCTTGGTAAGACTGGTGGCCGTGGTCACAAAGGTCAAAAATCACGTTCTGGCGGTAAAGTACGCGTTGGTTTTGAAGGCGGTCAAATGCCTATGCAACGTCGTCTACCAAAGTTTGGTTTCACTTCTCGCAAATCGTTAGTATCTGCAGAAATTAACCTATACGAAATCGCTAAAGTTGAAGGCGATGTGGTAGACCTAGGTACGTTACAGGCAGCTGGTCTAGTTAAAAAGAACGTTCAGTTCGTTAAAGTTGTTAAATCTGGCGAAGTTTCACGCGCAGTTACTGTTAAAGGCCTTAAAGCCTCTAAAGGTGCTCGCGAAGCTATCGAAGCCGCCGGAGGCAAGGTAGAAGACTAAGGAAGTACTAATGGCTAAACCAGGTCAAGATATACAAAGTGCACAAAGTGGGCTTTCGGAATTGAAACGTCGATTACTATTTGTATTGGGCGCTATCATTATTTACCGTCTAGGTTCATTTGTGCCAATCCCTGGGATTGACGCCGCTGTACTTGCCGATTTCTTCGAGCAACAAAAGGGCACCATTGTTGAAATGTTTAACATGTTCAGCGGTGGTGCGCTTGAGCGCGCTTCGGTGTTAGCACTGGGTATTATGCCTTACATCACAGCTTCAATTATTACGCAACTATTAACGCATATGTATCCGCCGTTTATAGAGCTTAAGAAAGAAGGTGAACAAGGTCGTAAGAAAATTAGCCAGTACACACGCTACGGCACGCTCTTGCTTGCTACTATCCAATCAATCGGTATTGCCACAAGCTTACCGGGTATGATGGACGGGTTAGTTGTTAACCCTGGTCTCGGTTTCTACTTCACCGCTGTGGTGAGCTTAGTAACCGGTACTATGTTCCTAATGTGGTTGGGCGAGCAAATAACTGAACGTGGTATCGGTAACGGTATCTCAGTTCTGATATTTGTTGGTATTGTAGCTAACCTGCCGTCTGCTATTGGTTCGACAGCCGAAATGGCGCGCCAAGGTGATTTACATGTTTTAGCACTGTTATTGATTGCGGTAATCGTATTCGCTGTTACTTATCTTGTAGTGTTCTTTGAACGTGGTCAACGTCGTATCGTCGTTAACTACGCAAAACGCCAACAAGGTCGTCAAGTATTTGCTGCCCAAAGCACGCATTTACCACTAAAAGTAAACATGGCGGGTGTTATTCCACCAATCTTTGCTAGCAGTATAATTCTGTTCCCTGGTACAATTGCCAGCTGGTTCGGCCAGGGTGAAGGTCCTGTCGCTGATGTGCTACAAGCCATTGCTACAACGTTGACTCCAGGTCAACCTTTGTATGCATTAGTTTTAGCTGCGGCTATTATCTTCTTCTGCTTTTTCTATACAGCGTTGGTGTTTAACCCACGTGAAACTGCAGATAACCTGAAAAAATCTGGCGCATTTATCCCAGGTATTCGTCCAGGCGAGCAGACATCGAAATACATTGATAAAGTGATGACACGCCTGACATTGGCAGGTGCTTTGTATATAACCTTTATCTGTCTGGTGCCCGAATTCATGACGATGGCATGGCAAACGCCATTCTACTTCGGCGGTACATCAATTTTGATTATCGTTGTTGTCATCATGGACTTTATGGCACAAGTACAGACTCATATGATGTCTCATCAATATGATTCTGTGCTGAAAAAAGCGAACCTTAAAGGCTATGGTCGATAAGGTCAGTTTACGGAGTTGAGCAATGAAAGTACGTGCTTCCGTTAAGAAAATATGCCGTAACTGTAAAGTTATTAAACGTGCCGGTGTTGTACGTGTAATTTGCAGTGAGCCTAAGCATAAGCAAAGGCAAGGTTAATTAATAAGTCGTGCAGGCTGAGGTTTCTCGGCCTGTGTTTTCAGTTGTGATTTGGTCTTCGTTTGAGTATCCTTACGGGCTCTTCAAACAGATGATAACCGAATTCAAATATAGGAGATGTGTTAGTGGCCCGTATCGCTGGCATTAACGTCCCTGATCATAAACATGCAGTTATTGGTTTAACAGCTATTTATGGCATAGGTAAGACTCGCTCTAAGGCTATCTTAGTAGCGACTGGTATCGCCGAGACCACAAAAATCGGTGAACTTTCAGACGAAACACTTGACGTACTTCGTGAAGAAGTTGGCAAGTACACTGTAGAAGGTGACCTTCGTCGTGAAGTTACTTTGAATATCAAGCGCCTTATGGACCTTGGTTGTTACCGTGGCCTACGTCACCGTCGCTCTTTACCACTACGTGGTCAAAGAACTAAGACTAACGCGCGTACCCGTAAGGGTCCTCGTAAGCCTATTAAGCGATAAGGGGATAGTATTATGGCTAAGACACCAATTCGTCGTAAAAAGGTTAAAAAGCAAGTTGCTGATGGTATGGCTCACGTTCATGCTTCTTTCAACAACACTATTGTTACAATTACCGACCGTCAAGGTAATGCACTATCATGGGCTACTGCCGGTGGTTCAGGTTTCCGTGGTTCACGTAAATCTACACCATTCGCTGCTCAGGTTGCTGCAGAGCGTGCAGGTACTGCTGCTCAAGAATACGGTTTAAAAAATCTAGAAGTTTTCATTAAAGGTCCAGGTCCAGGTCGTGAATCTGCTGTACGTGCTTTGAATGCTGCTGGTTACCGTATCACCAACATCACTGACGTGACGCCAATACCACACAATGGTTGTCGTCCACCGAAGAAACGTCGCGTTTAACAATAGGTTAGGAGAAATAACATGGCAAGATATTTGGGCCCTAAGCTCAAGCTGAGTCGTCGTGAAGGTACTGACCTGTTCCTTAAGAGCGGCGTAAGAGCTATCGACTCTAAGTGTAAACTTGAGACTGCACCTGGTCAGCACGGCGCTCGTAAAGGTCGCTTATCTGATTACGGTTTACAATTACGTGAAAAGCAAAAAGTACGTCGTATCTACGGTGTATTAGAAAAGCAATTCCGTAACTACTACAAAGAAGCTGCTCGCCTTAAAGGCAACACAGGTGAAAACTTGTTACAGCTTTTAGAGCAACGTTTAGACAATGTTGTATACCGCATGGGTTTTGCAAGCACACGTGCTGAAGCACGTCAGTTAGTAAGCCACAAAGCGGTTTTAGTTAATGGTCGTGTAGTGAACATTCCTTCATTTGTAATTACTCCAGAAGATGTAGTAGTTATCCGTGAAAAGTCTAAGACACAAGCTCGTATCATCGCTGCTCTAGAACTAGCCGAGCAACGTGAAAAACCGACTTGGGTTGAAGTTGACGGTAAGAAAATGGAAGGTAATTTTAAACGCCTACCAGAGCGTTCAGACCTGTCTGCGGACATCAATGAACAACTAATCGTCGAACTTTACTCTAAGTAAAGTTAAGAGTTAAGAGAGGATAAAATGCAGGGTTCTGTTACAGAATTTCTAAAACCAAGGTTAGTCGATATCGACGCTATTAACCCAACTCGTTCTAAAGTAGTTTTAGAGCCATTAGAGCGTGGCTTCGGTCATACTCTTGGGAATGCCTTACGCCGTATACTTCTTTCGTCAATGCCAGGATGTGCAGTAACCGAAGTTGAAATCGACGGTGTGTTGCACGAATACAGCGCGAAAGAAGGCGTACAAGAAGACATCATTGAAATTCTGTTAAATCTTAAAGGTCTAGCAGTTACTTTGGAAGGTAAAGATGAAGTTTTTCTTACCCTGACTAAGTCTGGTGTAGGCCCTGTGACTGCGGCTGATATTCAGCACGACGGCGATGTAACAATTGCTAACCCAGATCATGTTATTTGTCATTTAACGGCAGATAATAGTGCGATCAGCATGAGAATTCGTGTTGAACGTGGTCGTGGGTATGTGCCGGCATCAAGCCGATTATCCTCTGATGACGATGAGCGTCCAATTGGTAGATTGTTGCTTGATGCATCATTTAGTCCTGTTGAACGTATTGCGTACTCGGTTGAATCAGCACGTGTTGAACAACGTACAGACTTAGACAAGTTAATCATTGATATGGAAACAAACGGCACTTTAGATCCTGAAGAAGCGATCCGCCGTGCGTCTACTATCTTAGCTGAACAGCTAGAAGCATTCGTAGATCTACGTGATGTTACTGAGCCAGAAGAGAAAGAAGAGAAGCCAGAATTCGATCCTATTCTACTTCGTCCAGTTGATGATCTTGAACTAACAGTACGTTCTGCAAACTGTTTGAAAGCCGAGCAAATTCAATATATCGGTGATTTAGTTCAGCGCACAGAAGTTGAGCTTCTTAAAACGCCTAACTTAGGCAAGAAGTCTCTGACTGAAATTAAAGACGTGCTAGCTTCACGTGGTCTATCTCTAGGTATGCGCCTAGAAAACTGGCCACCTGCAAGCCTAGCTGAATAATCTAAATCACTATATTAGTTTAGTTAGAAGGATAGGGTCATGCGCCATCGTAAGAGTGGTCGTCAATTAAACCGTAACAGCAGCCATCGTAAAGCGATGTTCAGCAATATGGCAGGTTCTTTGGTGAAACATGAAATCATCAAAACTACTTTGCCAAAAGCGAAAGAGTTACGTCGTGTAATTGAACCTTTAATCACACTGGCTAAGACTGACAGTGTAGCAAATCGCCGTTTAGCGTTTGCTCGCACGCGTGATAAAGAAGTAGTTGGTAAATTGTTCAGTGAAATCGGTCCTCGTAACACAGACCGTCCAGGTGGTTACACTCGTATTATCAAGTGTGGCTTCCGTGCTGGTGACAATGCACCAATGGCTTATATTGAACTAGTAGGTCGCACATCTGCGAACGAAGAAGTTCAAGAAGACGCGCAGTCTGCTGAGTAAGTCTTAAAGACACCAAAAAGCCGAGCTTAATGCTCGGCTTTTTAATGCTTACAATTCCTAACAATAAACAAGCTACTTAAGTTCCCTCAAATAAGCACTGCTTTCTTTCAAAACATCTCTAATGTAATAGCAAGCAGTCATACCAATCGACTTAAATATTTAACCATTCTAGCGAGCTAAATAAAGCGCTAACTGCGTTATAAATTTTTCATGTAGAACAACTACATGTCAAAATTTATGCCTTGTTATCACGTCATTTATCTGTCGCTATAAATGGTCAGTAACTTAACACGATTAGTATCACTCTATTTTTACTACTTACTACGCATATTGATCGCATTGTGGATCTTCAATAATGATCATTGAGTTTAAGGTATTTAAAAGCTCTTATGTTTAGTAGGCCAAAGAGGCTGATAAAAGGCCGGTTTAGTATTATTTTTGGGCGTTTAGTTTAAATTATCAACGAAAAGTCATTTATTTCATGTTTTCTTCAAAAAAGGGTTGATCTGTTTTTGGATCTCCCTATAATGCCACCCCACTGAGACGGCAGAGCAGGCAACGCTTAGCGAGGCAGCAGCTAATCAGTAAGTCGAGTAAAACTTGAGTTTAGATTTTTTAGAAAGTTTAAAATTAAGTGTTGACAAAAAAATAGGAAAGCGTAACATGCGCAGCCCTAGCGAGATGAAGCCAAGCGCTTTAATCGCAACGTTCTTTAACAATATAAAGCAATCATCTGTGTGGGCACTCGTACAGATTGAGTTCTAACAGTCGAGCTACTTCGTTCTTTATTGAGCAAGTAACGAGACAAACAAATTTAGAGTCTCAATTAAACTGAGTGACCAACAGAATAGTTACTTCGGTAACTATTCAGCACAGTCAATTCAATATCGAAAGATATTAAATAAATTCAGAATTCATTGAGCTGTTCTACGGAACATAATAACTGTTAATTGATTAGTTT